>NZ_JBEYTW010000043.1:0-69653 GCF_040643275.1 Spirillospora sp. NPDC047418 | reverse complement strand
GTCGAAGAGGAGGCGGGCGTGGCGGGTCAGGGTCGCGGCGTCGTAGGCGGCGTGGTCGGCGAGGACGATCGCGAGGTCGGCGTCCCGTAGCGCGGTGGTCAGGTCGCCGCCCGCGTGCGGGACCTGGACTCCGTCCACGTCCCAGGACGCGACGAAGGGGTCGTGGAAGGCCAGGTCGGCGCCGAGCCGGGCCAGCCGCCGCGCGACGGGGCGGGCCGGGGATTCGCGTTGGTCGGCGATGTCGGCTTTGTAGGTGACGCCCAGGAGCAGGACTTTGGCGCCTTTGAGTGCGCGTCCTTCGCGGTTGAGGAGTTGCTGGGCGCGTTCGGCGACGTAGCGGGGCATGCGGTCGTTGATCTCCTGGGCGAGTTCGACGAAGCGGAACGGGTAGCCGAGGGAGCGGACTTTGTAGGACAGGTAGTTGGGGTCGATGGGGATGCAGTGGCCGCCGACGCCGGGGCCGGGGCGGAACGCCTGGAAGCCGAAGGGTTTGGTGGCGGCGCAGTCGATGGCGTCCCACAGGTCGATGCCCAGTTCGTTGCAGAACACCGCCATCTCGTTGACCAGGGCGATGTTGACGTGCCGGTAGGTGTTCTCCAGCAGTTTGGCCATCTCGGCCTCGCGGGTGCCCTTGGCCTCCACGACCCGGTCGACGAACTTGCCGTAGAACGCCGAGGCGGCCGACGCGCACGCCGGGGTCAGCCCGCCGACGATCTTGGGGGTGTTGCGCACCCCGTACACCGGATTGCCCGGATCGATCCGCTCCGGGGAGAAGGCGAGGTGGAACTCCTCGCCCGCGACCAGCCCGGACGTCTCCAGGATCGGCCGGACGACCTCCTCGGTCGTGCCCGGGTAGGTGGTCGACTCCAGCACCACCAGCGTCCCCGGCTGCAGGTGCCGGGCGACCGTCTCCGCCGCGCCGCGCACGGCGGTGAGGTCGGGGCCGCCCTCGGGCGACAGCGGCGTCGGCACGCAGATGACCACGGTGCGGGCGCCGTCCAGGACGTCCTCGCGCAGGCTCGGGGTGAACCCGGCCTCCAGCATCTGCCCGATCTCGGCGGGCGAGACGTCGTCGACGTGCGACAGTCCGGCCTTGAGCCCGGCGACCACGCGCGCGTCCCGGTCGAGTCCGCCGGCCTGGAGGCCGGCCCTGCAGGCTTCGCGGACGAGCGGCAGGCCCACGTAGCCGAGTCCGATCACAACGAGATCCATGCGCCCCGGCTCCCTTCGATCTAGGTGAGTCGGTAGGCCGCCCGGTAGCGCTCGGCGACGGCGCGCCAGGTGCGTTCCGCCGCGACCCATTCCCGGGCCGACCGCCCGATTTTCTGTCTCAGTTCGGGAGCGTAAGCCAGATCTTCCAGACAATTCGCCCATGATTCCGGGTCTTCGGGAAGTGTTAACGCGCCCGTCACGCCCGGTTCCACGATTTCCCGAAGAGGTTTGACATCACTGGCCATAACGGGGATTCCCCCCGCCATCGCCTCGATCGGCTTCAGGGGCGTCACCAACTGGCACACCCGGTCCGCCCGGCGCGGGACCGCGAACACATCGAGGACGGCGTGGAATCGGCGAACGGAACCCATCGGCACCCGCCCGGTGAACACGGCGTGAACGCCGTGGCCTGCGGCGCGCCGTTCGAGCGCGCCGCGCTCCGGGCCGTCCCCGACCAGCAGCAGGGTGACGGGCGCGCCGCGGTCGCGGAGCAGCGCGGCGGCGTCGATCAGCGTGTCGATGCCCTCGTAGCCGTAGAAGGACGACGTGAGCCCCACGACGGTGGCGCTCTCGGGGATTCCGAGCTCCGCGCGCAGGCCGCTCGCGTCGGGGAGGGGCCCAAGGAACGCCTCGTCCACGCCGTTCGGGACGGTGAAGATCTTCTCCTCGGGGATGCCGCGGGACGCGATCTCCGCCCGCATCGCCTCGCCGAGCGTGACGACCGCGTCCGCCTCGTCCATCCGGCGCGTCTCCAGTTCGCGGGTCAGCCGGTAGAAGTCGTCCGTCTCGCGGTGGGCGGGGTCGCGGGAGAGCCAGGAGTCCTCCAGGAAGCCGCGCACCTCGTAGACGACGGGGATGCCGTGGCGGCGTCCCAGCTCCAGTGCGACGGCCGCGTTGTGGTGGTTGCTGACCGCGTGCAGGACGGACGGCCGCAGCTCCTCGACCAGCCGTCCGGCCAGGTCGGCGCTCTTCGCGACCGCCTTGACGGGGTCGGTGGCAGGCAGCCAGGGGAGGAGCCGGTGGTACGGGACGCCGTCGACGTCCACCCGTGCGCGCGCGTCGCCGATGCCCTGGCTGAGCGGATAGCCGAGCCGCGTGACCACGTGGGTGTCGAGCCCCATCTGCCGCTGGGCGAGCGCGATCCGGTGCGTCCGGACGGTGTAGCCCGCGTTCGTGCGGGGCAGCGCGTTCGTCACGAACTGCAGGACGGTGCCGCCGGGCCTGGGCTCGTCGCGTCGTGCCGGGGGCTGGGTATGGGCGAGCAGGGCGCGCAGATCGTCGGTCTCGCGCCGGACGTCCCGGGGCTTCGGGACGGTCAGCGGCGAGCGCCGCAGCCGGGCGCCGAACGGGGTGCGCGCGACCAGCCGCGCCGCCAGCCGCGACGCCCGGCCCGGATCGTCGCGCAGCTGCCGGTACGCGAGTCCAGCCAGGTAGACGGATTTTTTCACCACGGGGCCGGACGCTAAGCGACCCCGATGAACAGAAGGGAAATTGTGTTGGCACCCATCGTGCACGTCCTCGGAGCGCGGCCGAACTTCGTCAAGGCCGCCCCGGTGATCGCCGCGCTGCGGGACGCCGGCGCCGAACAGGCGGTGGTCCACACCGGCCAGCACTACGACGCGCGGATGTCGGAGATCTTCTTCGACGAGCTGGGGCTTCCCGAGCCCGACGTCAACCTCGGCGTCGGCTCCGGCGGGCACGCCGAGCAGACCGCCGCGCTGCTGATCGGGCTGGAGGGGGAGTTCACGAGCCGTTCACCCGCACTGGTCATCGTGTACGGCGACGTGAACTCGACCATCGCCGCCGCCCTCGTCGCGGCCAAGCTGCACATCCCGGTCGCCCATGTGGAGGCCGGGCTGCGGAGCTTCGACATGACCATGCCGGAGGAGGTCAACCGGCGGGTCACCGACCAGTTGTCCGCGCTGTGCCTGGTCACGAGCCCGGAGGGGATCGGGCACCTGGCCGCCGAGGGCGTCCCGGTGTCGCGGACCCACCTGGTCGGCAACCCGATGATCGACACGCTGCTGGGGAACCTGGACTCCTTCGACACCGACGCCGTGCGCGCGGCCCACGGGCTGCCGGAGCGGTACGTCCTCGCGACCATGCACCGCCCGGCGAACGTGGACGCGCCCGAGACGGCGTCCGCCCTCGTCCGGCACCTGCACGGCGTGGCAGACCTCGCCGACCTGGTCATCCCCGTGCACCCGCGCGGCCGGGCGAACCTGCTCGCCGCCGGGCTGGCCGGCCACTCCGGCGTGCACATCCTGGACCCGCTCGGGTACATCGACTTCATCGCCGCCGTGCGGGGGGCGGCGGCGGTGGTCACGGACTCGGGCGGGCTCCAGGAGGAGACGACGATCCTCGGCGTGCCGTGCCTGACCGTCCGTCCGAACACCGAGCGGCCGATCACCATCACGCACGGCACGAACCGGCTCGTCACGTTCGAGGAACTGGTGCCCGCCGCGCGCAAGGCCCTGGAGTCGGGCGGACCGGCGTCCGACCGCAGACCGCCGCTGTGGGACGGCCACGCCGGCCCCCGCATCGCCGAAGTGATCATGGAGTTCCTGAGTGAGTGACGCCAAGGACGCACGGGGCGCGCGGGACGCCAAGGACGCGAGGGCGTACCAGCAGCTCGGACGCCTGAAGTCGACGCTGCGCGAGCGCGAGGCGCGCCTCGACGAGCTGGAGAAGCGGCTCGTCGCGCTGGAGCGGTCGACCGCCGTCCAGTTCGGCCGGCTGGTCGCGGGCACCGCGCGCAACCCGAAGCGCGGCAAGCGGCTGCCGCGCGAGCTGTACCGGCTGTGGCGCAAGCGGAACGCTCCCGCGCCGGCCTCGGGTTCGGCGCCGGGCGGCGTCCAGGCCGACCGGGTCGACCGCCCCGAGAACCGCCTGCTCGTCGCGGGCCCCTGCGAGGGCTTGATCATCGCGGGGGTTCTGGCCCCGTCCACGGCGACGCAGCTCGCGGAGCACGCGAAGGTCGTCCCGCTGTACCCGCACGACGGCGCGACCGCCCTCGGCTCGGCCGACGTGGACATGCTCGTCGTGGACGCGGCGGCCGGCGACCCCGGGGGCCCTTGGGCATACCTGGGCGTTCCCGGCATGCACGACCGCGATCTCGCGCTGCACGAGCTCCGCGAGATCGCCGCCGCCCGCTCGCTGCCGCTCGTCCTGTGGGGCCGGACGCCGCCCGCGACCCTCGCGTCCCTGCGCTGGGACGCCACCGCCACCGCTCCCGGCCAGCTCGTCGAGCTCCTCGAACCGGCCCGTTGAAAGGAAACACCGTGCGACCACGTGCCCTCGTCTACGGCGATGTCGACCTCAACATGATCGACGGGTCGGCGATCTGGGCCCAGGGCATGGTCCAGGCCCTGGCCCGCGCCGGTTGCGAGGTGACCCTGGTCCTGAAGGCGCCCGTCCGGACCGGACGGCTCGTCGACCCGCTCCGCGCCCTGCCCGGCGTCACCGTCCGCAGCCCGCACGCCGAGGGCCTGTTCGACGCGCCGATGGCGCCGAAGCAGGCCGCCGCGATCCTCGCCGGGATCGACGCCGAGGCCCCGCACGACCTGATCGTCGTCCGGGGCCGCCGCCTCGCGGGCAAGCTCTCCGCGGGCCCTCTCGCCGGACGGCTCTGGACGTACCTGACCGACGTCCCGCAGTCGGCGGCGGAGTTCGGCGCGTCCGCGAAGGCCGAGTTGCGCCGCATCGCGGAGGCGTCCCGCGTGCTGCTCTGCCAGACCGAGGAGCTGCGCGGCTTCCTGGAGAGCGCGGTTCCCGCCACGGCCGGTAAGAGCGTCCTGTTCCCGCCGGTGGTCGTGCTCCCCGAGGGCCTGGAGACCCGCCCCGCCGGCGCCCCCGACGGGCCGCTCCGCCTCGTCTACACGGGCAAGTTCGCGCCGCGCTGGAACACCTACGAGATGACGTCCCTGCCCCGCCTGCTCGCCATGCGCGGGGTGGACGCCGAACTCCACATGGTCGGCGACAAGATCCACGACGACCCCGCCGACCCCGGCTTCTCGGCCCGCATGCGGACGGCCCTGGAAACGGGCGAGGGCGTCATCTGGCACGGCGGCCACCCGCGCGCCGAGGCGATGCGCCTCACCGCCGCCGGCGACGTCGGCCTGTCCTGGCGCGACCCGTCGATGGACGCGAGCCTGGAACTGTCCACGAAGGTGCTGGAATGCGGCACGCTGGGCGTCCCGGTGGCCCTGAACCGCACCCCCATGCACGAGAGCCTGCTCGGCGCCGACTACCCGCTCTTCGCCGCCACCGAGGACGACGTCCTGGACGCCCTGACCCTCATCGGCAAGAACCCGGACGTCTACACCCTCGCCGCCGACCGCTGCCGCACGGCCGCCACGTCATTCACCCTTGACGCCGCCGCGGAACGCCTCGCGGCGTACCTTTCTCAGGCGTTCCCGGAGCCGTCCCAAGCCGTCCTTTCGGTCGAACAACGCCCGCTACGCGTCGGGGTGGCGGGCCACGACCTGAAGTTCTTCAGCCGCCTGCTCGACTACCTGCGCTCCCGCTCCGACATGGAGATCCGCGTAGACCACTGGCCGGCGCTGAAGGCCCACGACGAGAAGCGCAGCCAGGACCTCGTCGACTGGGCGGACGTCATCATCTGCGAATGGTGCGGCCCGAACGCCCTGTGGTTCGCCGCCCGCAAACGCCCAGACCAACGCCTGGTGGTCCGCCTGCACCGCTTCGAGCTCTACGCCCCGTGGCCGAAGCAACTCGACATCGACGCGGTAGACCAGGTCATCTGCGTGAGCCCCCACTACACCGACCTGACCCGCGAACTGACGGGCTGGCCGACCTCCAAAGTCGTCACGATCCCGAACTGGGTGGACGACGCCCAACTGGACCGCACCAAACTCCCCGGCGCCGAGTACCACCTGGGCATGATCGGCATAGCCCCGTCCCGCAAACGCCTGGACCTGGCCCTGGACGTCCTGGAAGAACTACGCCGCGACGACCCTCGCTTCACCCTCTTCATCAAATCCAAGCTCCCCTGGGAGTACTGGTGGATCTGGCAAAAGGAAGAGGAACGGGCCCACTACGAGAAGGCATTCCGCCGCATCCGCCGCACTAGGTCGCTGTCCGGCGGCGTGGTCTTCGACAACTACGGCCGCGACGTGGCGTCCTGGCTGCGCCGCATAGGCTTCGTCCTCTCCACGAGCGATGACGAGAGCTTCCACCTGGCCCCGGCTGAGGGCATGGCCTCCGGCGCCGTCCCGGCCCTACTCCCATGGCCCGGCGCCGAAACCATCTACGACTCCCGCTGGATCCACGAAGACCCCTCCGCGATGGCTGCCGCAATATCAACCACAGTCACCCTGAACCGCTGGCACCAAGACAGCGCCCTGGCCAGAACCCAATTGAAGGCCGCCTACGCCCTCCCCGAAGTCTGCCGCCAATGGACCGACCTCCTAGCCCGCTGAACTCGTGACGGGCAACGTCGCGACATAGGTGGCGAGGGCTCGTCCAGCAGCGAGCAAGGGCTCGGCCGAACGCTGCCCACGCGCCAGGATGAAGGCGCCTTCCAACGCGCTGAGCACCGCATAGGTCAAGGCGCGCGCGTCCGGTTCGGACAGGCCGCGGCCGGCCATATACCGGGTGCCCGCCTCCACCCAGGAGGTGATCACCTCCGCCGCGACCTCCCGCAGTTCGGGCTCGCTGTCGGCGATCTCGCCGGTGACCGTCCCGACGGGGCACATGTTGGCCCAGCCGGTGTTCGCGATGTCGTCGGCGGCGGTGGCGAACGCGGCCTCGATCCCCGTCGCCAGGTCGGCGTGCTCGTCCAGCAGCATCGGCAGAATCTGGATGTAGACGGCGCCGGTCTGCCGGAGAGCGGCGGCCGCGACCTCCCGCTTCCCGCCCTTGAAGTGGTGGTAGATCGAGCCGGTGGGCGCCTGCGCCGCCCGCGCCAACTGCTGGATCCCGGTAGCGGCGTAGCCCTGCACGCGCAGCAGCTCCGCCATCGCGTTCACGATGCGCTGGTCAGTTCTCACATCCCCATGATAGAACGGGCATTCTAGAGCGATCGTTCTAACGGAGGCGACGATGAAGAGCGTCGAACTGCCGGCGGGCGTGATCGAGTACGACGAGACGGGCACCGGCCCGCCGGTCGTCCTGCTCCACGGCCTGCTGATGGACCACACCGTCTGGGACCGCGTCCTCCCACTCCTCCCACCCGGCATGCGCTACATCCGTCCCCTCCTGCCGCTCGGATCGCACCGCCGCCCGATGAACCCGGACGCCGACCTGACCCTGCCCGGCCAGACGCGCATCGTCGCCGACTTCCTGGACGCCCAGGACCTGCACAACGTGACCCTCGTCCACACCGACTGGGGCGGCGGCCTGTTCCTCACCGCCCGCGGCCTCGACCAGCGCGTGTCACGCCTGGTGATCCTGCCCTGCGAGGCGTTCGACAACTTCCCGCCCGGCCTCCCCGGCAAGATGGTGGCCCTCGCCGCCCGCGTCCCCGGGGCCTTCCAGCTCGCCGCACGCCAGCTCCGCATCGGCTGGCTGCGCCGCCAGCCGATGCTGTTCGGCCAGATGGCACGCGAACCGATCCCCGACGCCGTCGTCCATGGCTGGACCGAACCGCTGCTCCGCGACCCGAACGTCCGCCGCGACCTGGTCGCCTACTGCCGGGGCGGCTTCCACAAGCCGTCCCTCATCCGGGACACCGAGGCCCTGAGCCGCTTCCAGGGAGACACCCTGGTCCTGTGGTCGCCGGACAACCGCGTCATGCCCCCGTCCCACGGCCGCCGCCTGGCCGACCTCATCCCCAACGCCCGCTACGCCGAGATCCCCGGCGCCTACGTCCTCTCAACCCTGGACGCACCCGAAGCCGTAGCCCGAGAAATGGCCCACTTCCTGACCACCTGACCGCCCCGCCGCCCTTGCCCCCTTGCCCACAGCGCCCCAGGGCTGGCCGTTCAGCGCGTCCGCGCCGTTGATTCCGTCCGAGCGGATCCGGGAGCCTCCGACCAGCGGATCCGCCGGGTCGGAACCAGGGCCAGTGCTACCAGCACCACGATGAAGAAGGGCGCCGCGACGGCGACGCCGTCCAGTTGCAGCCGACTCGTCCCGATGCCCGGCAGCAGGATGCCGCTCAGCACCACCGCCCGCACGATCAGCGCCTCGTCGAACCGGGTCGCGCCCAGGAGCGCGAGCGCGGGGACGAACGCCGCGTTGTACCAGGGGTACTGCACCGGCGAGATGATCACGCACGCGATGGCGCAGGCCGCGACGGGCCGCAGGTCCAGCGTTCCGCGCACCAGCGCCGGAGACTCGTCCCGCAGACGCCACCAGACCAGGACCGCCATGCCCCCGGTCGCGGCGGCCATGGTCGCCGCGTACAGCAGCGGCCTCGCGAGCAGCGCCGCCGGGACCGGCAGGAAGAGGTCGCCGTCGTGCGCCATCCGCTCGGTGAGCGACGAGAGGGCCGTCCGCCCAATGGCGAGATACCCGAGGCCGGCCGCCGCCACGGCCCCGGCCGCGCCCCAGGCCACCGTCGCCGGACGCCGGAGGCAGACGAGCCCGAGCCCGATCACGGGAATCGCGAACGTGACCTTCGCCGAGACCGCTGCGCCCGCCAGCACTCCGGCGCCCAACCCGAGCCAGACCCCCGGCCAGGAGCGCCGCGAACCGAACCACATCACGCACACCGAGCCGATGAGAAGCGTGACGGCGAGGACGTCGACATGCCCGCTGCCGACCATCCAGAACAGCATCAGCGGATTGGCCGTCCACAGAACGGCCGTGCGAACCCTCGCGCCCCGCTCCGCACCGGCGATCCGATCGAGCATCACCCCGGTGCCCACGAACATCAGCATGTGGAAGACCTTGAGCCAGAACACGATCCAGGCCATCGAAGCGCCGCCCAGCCACGCCGCCGCAGCCTGAACGCCCGTGGCCACGGGCCCATAGACCGTGGGCTGATCACCCCACGACCCCGGCCCCAGCACCCCCACCGGGTCGCCCGCCGCCCGCAGTTGGTCCGGCGTCATCAAGTACGGGTCGAACCCGAGATCGGTGATCCGCCCGTAGAGCGCGTAGTTGAGGATGTCGACGGACCCGGCCGGCGGCAGCACCGCGAGCACCCCGGCGGCGACGCCCCCACCGATCATCAGGGCCCGAGGCGACGGCCCCGCCCACCCCCGCCGCAGAGCCCACAACACCGCGACGAGCCCGACCCCGGAGAAGAACGCCGCCGCCCGCGTGATCGGGACGATGGTGTGCGGCGATAAGTGAGCGTCCAAGGCGACGAACGGCCCAGTCTCCCCGAGGAAGGGCACGAACTTCGAACGCCCGGCGAGCATCCCGCCCGCGAACATCGCGAACCCGACCGCCATCACACGCCCAACCGCGGCACGGCCCCCGAAAAACCCTGCGCCCGATGAGTGTTTTGATAAGCCGCCCGAGCAGAACCACTCACCCGATGCCAACCTGAAACCAAATCGTCACACATGGGGTGTTGGTGAATGCCTTCGCAAGGCCAGCCGACCGTGCCGCAAGCGGATGACGGCCGTCGACGCGAGCGCGCCTGACAGCAGCTGTGCGGTTTCTCAGCTACCGGCGAGCGGGCTGGTGCAGTCGGCGCTCACCAGCAGGATCTGAATATCAGGCAGGTCGCCAGACAGCTGCACGGTTTCCGTAGGATGGCTGGAGAAGAAAGTGACATGACCGGTGAACACATCCGGATCAGTGAGGACCGGGGCTGTGGAAATGCGTGCCACCAGCAGCGGCCTTGGCATCGAGAGACCCGCCGCGTGAAGCGCCGCCCAGGCGAAGGCAGAGCCTCGTCGCATCAACAGCCGCGCTCTCTCGTGCCCCTGTGCCTCGATGTCCAGATCAGGGACCCCTCGCCCGTTGACGGCGAGTTCGTAATCGACTGTGTGCGTGAAGCCCGCACGCGCTCCGTAGTACGAATCGCGGAACGCCACGAGCAAACGGGCGCCCTCGTCCGTGACCCACCCCTCATCGAGCACAGCCCGATGGAACTCGCATACATCTGCCCAGTTCAAGCTCGGCAGAAAGTTCGGCCCCAGGATCCGATCAGCGTCAGGACTGGTTCTGACCACCCGCTCACCCCTCACACTTGGCGACCTCAGCCCGAGCCGACGTCATCACACTCATCTACCAGAAGACGATCAGCCGCGCGACCTCCCGCAGTAAGAGTAGGAACGGAACACGGAGTGGCATCCCCATGGCTTCATTGAATCGACTGGTCCAGTTCATCGGCGAGCCCGTGCAGGCGCCTCCTGCGGTCGACTGGGAGAGGCTGAGAGAGCAGACTCTACTGCGCTTTCCGAGCGACTACATGGAGCTGTGTAGAAGGTATCCGCCACTCAGTGTCGACAACTTCTTGGGAACATTTCATCCTGTCGAGGACGAAGAAGGAGAGAACCTGCTGTCCTGGGCAGAGGATATCCTTGGGGCGGCGGAAGATCTCATCGAGGAGTTCCCGACCCTCGGTCTCGTGCCATTTCCGCTCTACCCGGTGGAGGGTGGGCTTTTCCCCTGGGGTGTCACCGACAACAGCGACCACCTCTTCTGGCGAACACAGGGACCACCTGATGGGTGGACGGTTGTGGTAGCGGGCCACTCCTACGCCAAGGACGATTGGTGGGAGTTCAACGGATCCATGACCGACTTCCTCACCGGAATCATGACTCACGAGGTCCGCTGCCCCGTGCTCGCCTCAGAATTCCCATCCGCGGACGCCAGGATCGAGCAGGTCCCTTTCCCATAGGCTCACGAACGCAGGCGGCATCGGACTCCTCACCGGATGAGGCCGTGATTGGGTTGGCGTACCTTTCTTTGGAAAAGGGCGAGTGGCGTAGGTGTCGAAGAGGGGGCACACCGTCCCGTTGAGGTGGAGCAGACGCACGATATACGCAAGCTTGCTCGCCATCACTGACGGCCCCCGAAGTGAGCGCCGCACGCGTACGCGATCGTGTCGGCGGCAGCGGCATTCGGCCGGTGACTTTGCCGTGGCCCTGTCGCTGTCAGGCCGAGGCTTTTTCGGCTCAAAGATCGTGGGCTCTCCGGTGAGACGCCCACCTGTGTGCCGCGGTTGCGTGTTCGAGCGCCCAAGCCTCGCTGTTGGTGGCGAGGTTGGCTTGCCATTTCGTGGCGAAGACGCGGGCGAACAGGTCGATGGTAGCCCTGGAGGTGGCCCTCCAGGCGGGGAACTGTGCGACCCAGACCTCCGCTTCGGTCGGTGTGTGCCCCGCTTTCAGTAGCCAGGGGATGAGCAGCGCCATTTCGAGGAATGCGGTGCCGCGTCCAGCGAACGTCCAGTCCACGACGTAGGCGGTGTTGTCGTCGCCGATTAGGAGGTTGGCGGGGTTGAGGTCGGCGTGCAGCAGTGTGTTGCCGGCCAGCGAGGTCATGTCGCCCATCGATTCCCAGCGGCGCTCGACCCGTTTGCGTTCCAGCACGTCGGGGAGCGGATGTGCCTGCAGCCTGCCGATGATCTTGATGAGGACGTTCAGGTCGGGTGAGCCGGGGGTGTAGTCGGCGTGCCGGGCTTGGACGTGTTCGAAGGCTAGGACGAGCCACCCGCCCGCCTCCACGGTCCAGTGGAGGCGGGGGGCGTACTCGGTGACGTGGGGGTTGATCGCGGCTTCCCAGCGCAGCGATCGGACTTCCGGGCCGTCGGTGTCCGGCGCGGTCTTGCGTGCGGCCTTGACGAACAGCCGACCGTCCGCGGTGTGGATGGTCGCGGCGATGTCGGCGTGGTTGCCGGCGGGCGCGGGCTCGACCCGTCCGATTGGGCCGGTGCGCGCCGTGACCGCGCTGATCACCTCGGGCGGCAGGTCGGACCAGTGGCTGCGCATGGATCAATCCCCGTGGTGGGTGTCAGGCGTTCATCGGTGGCTGCGCGCAGTTCTCCGGGCAGCAGGACTCTCCGTCCATCCACCATTCCAGATCGACGCGGTACCCGGTGGCGCGCATCGCCGCCAGGCCGCGCTCGGACGCCCGCCCGGAACGGATGTCCTCGTCCATGATCGGCAGGTGGTGCATGAACCGGCCCGCGACCATGTCGCACACGGCCGCGAAGGTGCGAGTACGCATCATGGAGCGGTGCCAGATCTTGTCGACGGCGGGCGAGGGCGCGAACTTCACCCAGGCGCGGGCGTCGCCGCCGACTTCGGTCATGGTGTCTCCCCACGCCTTCATGAAGACCAGGAACTGCTCGACGCCGCGCTCGGCGTAGGGGCGGGTGACCTTGTCGAAGACCACCACGTCGTTCACCATCTGGTCGAACAGTTCGGGTGTGACGAGACCGCGTGGATCTTTGGCCGCGACGGCCAGGCCGAGAGCGAGAGTCATGTGCACCTCCGACGCGCGTTGTGGATCGGTTCTCGGCCCAGGCGCGCGCCTGCTGACCTGGGCCGAGGGCTTGGTTGGGAGGGGGAAGGGGCGGGATGCGCCCCGTCTCTTGCCGCCGAAGCCGGACGGCTGTACCTCTGGCTCCGCCGCGGAATCGGGTAGGGGGTGGATTCCGGTGATCTTGCCTGCGGTCTCTCAAGCGCGGATCACCGTCTCCTGACGGGCCACGTTGGTGATCTCTAGAGCTGTGGCCACTGCAGCGGTCGTGATGCCCTCATCGGCGTAGCTTCTGCAGTATTCGTCGGGTCCGGTACGCCAGGCCCGGCCCCAGCGCGTAGCCCGCAATGGCCCCGAAGAGAAGGCACACCGTTCCGAAGAGGACGAGCAGGAGCGTGATGTCGGCCAACTTGCTGCCCATCACGGACGGATGCTGTGGTGCGCCCCGACCGCGTGCGCGATCGTGTCGGCGGCAGCGGTCGGGGTGTTGGCGGCGCTGATCGTCCTGCCGGTGGCGGCCCAGGTGAACACCCATGCGCCAGCGATGAAGTCGGCGCCGATCTCGGTGAACTTGCCGGGCGACTCGGTGTTGATCACGTAGAGGACGGGCGTGCCGTCGCGCGCGACGATGCCGCACGATATTCCGCCGTGCTTGCGGACGGCCTCATCGAGGGCGGTCAGGAACGGGCGTCGTCCGCTCGTGGCCGTCAGGTGGTCGGTGGCCATCTTCGTGCTGCCTCCCGTCGAGGGCGTGCCTGGACTGCGATGGGGATGGGGCGGGCTTGGAGCCTGCTATGGGTGCATGCGGCACCAGACCCACTTGCCGCCGGCCGGGTCGGCGGTGACGCCGCATTTGGCGGACATGGCCTGGACGATGTGGAGGCCCCAGCCGCCGTTGTCGTCGAACGCCTCCGCGGACAGGTCGAGGTCGTCGAGGGTGAGTTCCTTGAGCGGCTTGGCCTTGGGCAGTTCGTGGTCGGCGTCCCAGACGGCGATGATGATCCCGTAGGCGTCCCGGCTGAGCTGGAGATGGATCTCCTTGTCCGGCGTCTGGCGGGCCGCGTTCGTGACGAGCTCCGACACGATGAGAAGTGCGCTGTCGAGAATGTGCGAGTAGTCCCATTTGCGGATTTGTGCGTCCGTGAAGGTGCGCGCTAGCCCGACTGCGGAAGGTGTGCCCGTAAGGGGCATGATCGGCTCTGCGGCCGCCGTCATCGCCATCGTCCTGTCCTTGCCTGGGATTCCGATTTCCTGTGACAAGGTTCACCGCAACGTTCTATGTTTTGCCTGTAGCCAGCCGATCTGTATACAGGGAGAGCGTCATGCCGATCGTTCGCGATCCACTCAATCCGAAGCTCTCCATGTGGCACTTTCTGGCCTTCTACCTGCGCTTTTGGCGTGAGAAGGCCGGGCTCTCGCTCACCCAATGTGGAGAGATCATGGGCGTGACGCGAGGTGCTGTATCCCACTTCGAGGCAGGGAGGCGCCGCCCGCACGACGACCACATGCGGGCGCTCGACAAGCACTATGGAACTGGTTGGCTTTTTCAGCTATTGCTCTGGTTTGCCCGAATGGCCCACGATCCCAACTGGGGAAGGCAGTTGGTCAAGTACGAGCAGGAGGCGAAGCTGATCAAGGCCTACCACGGTCAGGTGATTCCGCTTGCTCTCCAGACAGAGGACTACATGTGGGCATACGTCCAGGTGGGGAACCGGAAGGACTTCGAGGCGGAGATGGCCGAGCGTGTTGCTCGGAGGAAGTCCTTCTTTGACAGGGGGATGGACGTCGAGATGTGGGCCACGCTGGATGAGAGCGTCCTGGCACGTGAGGTTGGTAGTCCGAAGATCATGAAGGCGCAGTTGGAACACCTGCTTGCCATGGCCGACCTGCCCCAGGTGAGTCTCCGCATCGTCCCGTTCAGGTCGGGGGCGCACGTGGGAGTTGACGGATCGCTGCAGGTCCTCAGCCTGGAGAGCCGAGACATCGCCTATTCGGGTGCCCAGAACGGCGGGCGCCTGATCGAATCGCCTGGCGAGGTTCGGGAGCTGTCGGTTATGTTCGATCGTATCGGCGTGAAGGCCGCTTCTGAGGCCGCCTCGCGCGAGATCATCAACAGGTACCTGGAGCTGTTCTCATGATGGTGCAGTGGCGTAAGAGTTCTTACAGCGGCGGGGCGAATGATCAGCACTGCGTTGAGCTGGGACAACTTTCGCCGGGGGTTGGCGTGCGTGACAGCAAGGACCCGGGTGGAGGACACCTCATCTTGTCCGTCGTCCAGTTCGCCGGCCTGATCGAGCAGGTCAAGCGGCATTCTGCCCGCTGACCGTCCAGTCTTGGCTCCGGCCCGTCTCTTTCGTCCTCGCGCATGCGCGCGAAGCGCGGAATGCCTCCGATCCCGGACGGGCCCCTTGACCGACTACGCAGCGTCCCCTCGTCTCGGTACGTGTCGGACCTCCACACGGGAGGTTCGGACGCCTGTGCTCCGCCTGCCCATCACCCGGTCGTCATCCGGTGCGTCGGGTTGACGCTCCGCACGGCGGGCTGTCGCGCGCCGTCACCTGACTCCTGCGGGCCAGTTGCCCGAACTGGCGGGCACCTGGTCGTGCCCCTGTTCACTCATCCTCACGGGCCACCACGATTACGGCCCGCCTCTCCCTGCACCCGAATGCCCTTCCACGGGCGTGCCCGTTAGTAACGTCTAACTTGAGATAGCAGTTGGCGCTCGTGGTTTCGGATGCGAGGATTTCTACGGTGACCTCAATGGGAGCGGAGCAGATCATGACGAGGCCATGGGAGGCCGATCACGGCGCGGGGTTCCGGAGAAGGCTGGGCAAGCGGGCGGCTGAGGTAGGGGGCAGCCGCACCACGGGCGATTGTCCCGAAATCTGGGAACTGGACAACGGGGACATCGCCGTTATCGGCCGTGATGCCACCGGCGCTTACGCTGATCGCCTCCCGCCCGGTGTCACCATCGGGCCGGACGAGCGCCTTGTCGTCATCTCTGGGCGCATGCTTTCCGCAGCCAAGCCGGACATTCGCGATGCTTGACGGCGTCCGCGACGTTCCGGGGGAAAGGCTCGGGCATACGGATTACCACGCGGATCTCGCCCGCGAGTTGGGAACTCTGCGTGGGGTGCTCTGGAAACTCGAACGCTCCCAGGTGTTCCGCGAGCCGCGCGACGCCAGTTGGCAGGCGTTCATGGCGGGGGACTGGCACGGCGCTCTCGACCTCCTGGAGAAGGACCGCGAAGCCATCCGCGCCGAGGCTCGCGAGAACGCCGCCCAAGGGCTGGAGATTCGCCGCGTCCGCGTGGCCGAACTACCGGTCGGCCCCTACCTCCAGTGGGAATTGCACGCACTGAAACTTCTCGCGGACGAGGGCTTTGGGTTGACCGTCCTCACATCCGACCAGGTCGCCGTGCTGGAAACCCGCGCCCAACTGCCCGAAGTGGTGGTCGTCGGAGACCGGGTCCTCTACGAGGTCCAGTACGAGCCCGACTGGACGCCCTGCGGAGCCCGCCGCATCAGCGGCCCCGACGTGATTGCCGCGGCAGCGTCCGAGATCAACGCCCTCTACGAACGCGGCGAACCCTTTCTGGACTTCTTCGCACGAGAGGTCGTCCCGCTGCCGGCCCCGGCCGTCTGAGTTGACGTCCAGGAATGCCATCACCCCGCCCCGGCCGTCGCACGGCGAGGACGCTCACCATCATCTTCGGCGTGCTGGTAGTCGTTGGCGCCATCGGCGCATCCCCGTGGTTCCTGCGTGCGTTCGACGGGTCGACCACCCGGTGGGAACGGCTGAGCTTCATCGGCCAAACCTATGGGGCGGCCTCCGCACTGCTGGCCGTCCTCGCCCTGATCGGCATCGTCGCGACCCTCGCCCTCCAGGCCCATGACACGAGGATCGCCCGCGAGGAGGCCCGCCGCTCCGCGATCGCCGAGCTGCTGAAAATGGCCATGGACGACCCGGACTTGGACGAAGCATGGGGTCCCGTCCCAGAAGGCGAAGACCGCAGGAGCCGCCGGCAACTCCTCTACATCAACATGATCATCTCCGAGTGGCAGATGTCATTCCAGACCGGCGCCCTCAACGACAGACGCCTGCGCGCCGTGTCCCGGGAGATGTTCAGCGGACGCCCCGGCCGCACCTACTGGCAGTCCGCCCGCGAACTTCGTCTTGCCACGCCCCAGAACAAACGGATGCACCGCTTCCACCAGATCCTGGACGAGGAATACCGGCGGGCACCCGAACCTCCGCCCGAACGTCCAAGCCCCCGCCGCCGGTGGCGCCGAGCCGTCCTCGCCGCGGTGGCGGCCGCCCTGCTGACCGTCCCCTTGGCCGTCCGCACACTCCGCCGCCGAGTCACCCGCCGATAGCAACCGCCCTTGCTGCTAGGCCGCACACCCGTCCATGAGGCTCTGACCAGGGACCCGCCCGAACACGGAACTGGCCCGCCGCGCCGGGATGCGTCAGCCCGCCGTGTCCCGCATCGAATCGGGTGGTGGAGGGGTTCCGGCCCTGGCCGTGCTCAGCCGTGGGCATGCCCTCGGCCTGCGATTCCGGGTTATCGCCGGTGAGGGTGACACTGGCGCGGCGGAGACCGGACTCCTCGCCACCGTATGAGGACCCGGCCTGGCCGCTCGATCACCAGTTACAGGTGTCCAGGGTGCACACTCGCCCGCTCAGCGAGGGAGACCGGGCCGGTTGCGATGCGGCTTGGCTCACGAGCAGCGGTAGGGCCGCTGCTGGCGGTTGATAGATCAGGTAGTGCGAGTGTCGGTGCCGCGCAGGATGTGCTGGTCGCCGGACACAGCGGAGATCTGGATCGGGCCGCCGAGGGCTTTGCGGCGTTCGGCGAGCCGGTGGCCGTCGATGTAGGACTGGTGGCGTCCGTTGCACAGAGTTGTCAGGTCTGTGGGGTCTGAGGTGAGGATGGTGCCCGGGCCGGGGGCGGTGAGTGCGGTCGCGCGGAATGGCTTGGTCAGGCGCCCGCTGTCGAGGACGAGGGTGCCGCCAGGCGTGGCGGGAGCCGGGTCACGTGACGTCCGACCTGCCCTGTTCTCTGCGCGCCTGGTGGAGTTGGTCGCGCAGCGCTTGGATTTCCTCGGCCTTGAGGGGGCCGTGCTCGGCCTCGGCGGCGGTGATGAGTTCGTTGAGGTTGTCGCGTTCGGTCTGGCGGGTGTCGGCGGCCGCTGCGGGCTTTGGCCATGTCGCGCGGTTCGTGATCGAGGACTGCCCGGGTAGCTCGCTCATGCCGTTCATCCTGCCTCAAAATCGCCACCGACGTGGTGGATGGTGGGACGGGGGACGGCGGCGAAAGGGGAGAGGGCGAACCAGGTCGGGAGGGTGCGGCGGAGGTGGGCGGCCACGGATGTGACCAAGGCTCATCCCTGGGGTGGTGGGTAACGGTGGATCTCCGCTCGGTGCCCGGCCGAGCCGGCGAATTTGGCGTCGTCGGTGAGCAGGGGGACCCCTAGCAGTTCGGCAAGGGCGACGTACATGCCGTCGTAGGCGGTGAGGTTGTTGCGCAACTCCAGCACCCGCCGCTGCAGGGGCAGCATGGGATGGCGGACGATTTTGAGTTGGGCGTAACGCTCCAGCATGATCTGTGCCCGTGCTTCGGAGATGTGCACCTCCGGCTTACTAGTGATCACGTGCCCGCGTACCACGGAGGCGATTTCCACGTCGATCAGTGCGGGGGCGTGCAACTTGCGGGCCAGTCGCTGTCGGAGGAGGTCGTCACCTTTGACGTTGGCCAGCAGACGGAACACGATCGAGGCGTCGACGACCAGGCTCACCGGCGCCCCTCGCGCATGGTCTGGCGGACGAAGTCGGGGTCATAGGGCGCTGGTTCATCGGCTGCGATCTTTGCCATCACTTCATCAAGCGTCGGTGTGGCGGCCTCCTCGTTCAGGAGATCTCGCACGTAGGCCGTCAGTGACTTGCCCTCTTGCTCGGCCCGCGCCTTCAACGTCCGCTCGGTCTCATCGGGGACGTCCCGGATCTGCATGACTCCCATGCATGCATTCTAGCATGCAGACTGCATGCAGTGATGAAGGTGAAGTGTCATGGAGACACGGTGGAGGACGGCGGCGGCGGTCGGCGCTCGAAGGGGCGGACGTGGTGGCCAGCGACCTCACGCCGGAGCTGCTCCGCGCGGGGGAGGTGGGCGCGGCGGGGCGCGGTGCTGACGTGGCGGGGAGGCCGATGTCGAGGCGCTGCCGTTCGGGGACGGGGAGTTCGACGCGGTGCTGTCGCGCGTCGGGGTCACGTTCGCGCCGGATCATAAGGCGTCGGCCGGCGAGATGCTGCGGGTCTGCCAGCCGGGTGGGGCGGTCGGCTGATCAACCGGACACCGGAGGGCTTCATCGGGGGAGATGTTCGCCGTGATGAAGCCCTACGCCCCGCTACCTCGAACGGGGGTGCAGCCGCCGCCGCTGTGGGGACGTCCCGAGCACGTGCGGGAGCTGTTTTGCGGTTCGAGAGGCGGATGGTGAGGGTCGAGCGTTTCGGGAAGCTGGAGGAGTTCCGCGACTACTTCAAGGCCCGCAACGGCCCGGCCGTCGCCGTCTACTGACACATCGCCGACGCCCCGGAGAAGGTGGCCTCGCTGAAGTCTGCGCTGCCGATCTGCCCGCCGGGGCGATGTGGGGACGTCCGGGTTGGTCATGGAGTGGGAGTACCTGCTCGTTACCGCGCGGAAGCGCTGAGAAGCAGGAGTCCCCCGGTGCTCGAAGGCGCCGGGGGACTCCTGTTCTGGACGTCAGCCGCAGCTGGTGACCGATACCTCGTGGTTGGCGGGGAGGGCGGCGCGGTGGGCCTCGATCTTGGTGTTCAGGTTGGCGAGGGTGCGCGTGTAGTCGCGGCTGGCCAGCCAGAACTTGTAGATGATGACCAGTTCGAAGGCGAGCAGCCCGGCGGCGCTGACCGCGACGACGGGGATGATGGCGCCGGAGACGATCGCGGCGGCGATCGGGGCGATGATGAAGACGCCCATCTGGAACTCGATGCCGCTGATCAGGTGCGGGCGGATGCGGCCCGCCATCAGGACGTTGCGGATCCGCGCGTACCAGGGGAAGCGCTGGTTGAAGCCCTGCTGGAGGGTCGCGATGGTCGGGTCGTCGGCGACGACCCGGTCCTCCATGTCGGCGTCCGGGTCCTCGGCGAGGGCCTCGGCGGAACGGAGCTCCCCGCCGGTGTCGGACGGCTCGCCGTTGGCGCGGCGGGCGGCCTGTTCGAGTTCCTCGGCCTCCACGCGGGCCGCGTTCAGCGTCGAGCGCATCTGGGACCGGACCTTGTAGATCTCCAGCGCGTCCATGTAGCGGAGCATGTCGAGGAACACGACCGCAACGGCCGTCCAGATGTAGGCGACGTTGTCGGTGGCGGCGTACTGGCCGGCCATCAGGGCGATCGCGCAGGCCAGGACGCGGACGCGGTCGAAGATGTAGTCGAGCCAGGCGCCGAAGACCGAGCCGGTGCCCTTCAGGCGGGCGATCTTGCCGTCCATGCAGTCGAGCGTGAACGACAGGTGGTAGAGCAGCGCTCCGACGAGCAGCCACGGCCAGGACGCGACCGCGAAGCAGGCGCCGGCGGCGAGGCCGAGGATCAGGGCTCCGACGGTGAGCTGGTTCGGGGTCACGCGCGTCCGGTTGGCCGTGAACCTCACCAGCCGGGACGCGAGCGGATCGACCAGCAGGACGGTCCACCAGGCGTCACGCGCCTTGTACGTCCGTTGCCGAACGTCGTCGAGCGTGAAGTTCGCCATGGAGTTCCTTTCATCGTGAGGAGCGGTCCGATGTTATCGGCTGTCCGGTTCCGGTCTCCGGGAATGCGCCGCATCCGTGCCTCCGGACCGGACGTTGGAGATCATCATCCTCCGTCCGCTGGGCAGAGAGTGCGCGGCCGACGCGGGCAATGGCAAGGGCAAGCGCAAGGACGCCTGATCAGCCCGTCCGGCTGAAACCGAACCGCCGTTTGATCATGCCGGACAGCCGTCCCGGGACGACCTGAACCGCCAGGTTCCCGCCTCCCGTCCGATAGAACGAGGCGCGACCCACACCAGGCACCGCCGGGGACGAATCGGCCATCGGCACCCGGATGCGGGACGTTTCGCCGCCCACGGTCAGCTCCATCCAAATATCCCACCGCCCGGCGCCCAGCCTGCGCGGGTCGATGACGGCGGTGAACTCCAGCCGATCGGCCCGAGCGGACGTCTCCACCTCGCCGCGCCGCGAATCGTCCCCGCCCCGCCGGTCCAGCCCGATCGCGACCTGCACCAGCGCGGCCGCGGAAGGGGTCGCCGCCACATGACCGCTGACCCGCAGGCGGCCCGACTCGTCCCACCCGATGCCGTCGAACCTCAGCAGCCGCCGGAGACCGGCAGGCCCAGGCAGCAAAGTGAACGACAGATTCCCGTACTCGCGCGTGAAGAACGGCATCACAACCGCCGCGCCACCCAGCCCAGACGCAACGAACCGGGCGGCCGGGGTGGAGTCGATCCCCGGGAGGCGGTTCGCGCCGAGCCGCGCCTCCTTCACCAGATAGTCGCTGGCCACCTCGACATGCAGATCCCAAGTGCCGGACGGCAACGAGCCGGCGGCGATGCCCACGGTGAAGCCGGTCCCCCGCTCCACCTCAAGCCGATGCTCGTCACCCGACTTCTTCGACCGCAGCAGCACGGCGGCGACGCTCTGCTCGGACGCGTCCACCATCCCCAACTGCGCGGTTCCGGCGACCCGTAACCGGTCGCCGTCCCAGTCCAGCGCGGTGACGCGGCGCTGGACGCGCAGCCGGTCGGTGACGTCGAAGTACGCGTCGGGCACGGCGGCCGACGGATCACGAAACCCGGGGAACAGACTGAACGCACGGTCCTTGTCGACGATGACCGGCACGGGATCCGGCCCCAGCGCAGCCTCGATGATCTCCACCAGCAGCCGCCGATGGCCCCCCAGCACGCAGTGGGCGAGCAGTCGGTGCCGAGGCGGCATCCGCATCAGCACCGAGGAGGTCAAGTACTCCTCGCACAACGGCCGGACAGCCTCCCGCGTCTCCTCCCGCTCATCCTCGGACGCCGCGAGAAACCGCCCGTTGAACCGGTGCAGGACGTCCCGCTGGAAGTGCCGGACGAGCATCCGATCACGCACCTCGCCCGGCTCCCGATGCGACACCACCTGCTCCAGCAGCGGCCGGGCGGCCTCCGCGAAGTACGCGCCGGCGGGCGCGCCCCCACCCTGCATGATGCTGCTGCCGTCATCACGTTCGACCAGGTAGTAGCAGTCGTAATCGGCAAGCACGGAGACACCGGAGGCATGCAGAAACGCATGAGCGGCGAACACCTTGTCCTCACCCGAAAGCACGCCCTCCGGGAACCGGACCTTGTGCTCCACCACCATGTCCCGCCGGAACAACTTGTGCGCGGTCAGCGACCGGCCATAGACATCGGTCTTCGGGTCGTCCACCGAGATGCGCGGGATCGTCGTGTCGAACCGTGCGACACCCCGCCCGATCCCCACATAGTTGCCGATCACCACGTCCGTCCGCTGGTCATCGGCCATGGCGCACATCCGCTCCAGCGCCTCCGGCCCAAGGTGATCGTCGGCGTCCAGGAAGAACAGGTACTCCCCGGTGGCGCGCTCGATGCCCGTGTTGCGCGGCCCGCCCGGCCCACCCGAATTCGGCTGCCGCACGACAACGACGTCCGCCCGCCCTGCGGCGATCCGCTCCAACACCTCGCCGCCGCCATCGGTAGAGCCGTCGTCCACCGCGATGACCTCGACCCAACCACCACCGGCGAGCGTCTGCTCGAACACCGACCGCAAAGCCCGCCCCACCGACGAACGGCAGTTGTAGACCGGCACGATGACGCTGACCTTGGGCGAAGTCATCAGCGCCCTCAATCAGCCGGAGTGAAGAGGCGATCGACGGCCCGGGACGCGGCCTTGCCGTCGTCGAGCGGGCAGAACCGGCCGACGAAAGCCTCATACCGCGACTTGTGACCGGCGCAGACATCCTCAACATCCCGGATCGCGTCGATGAGATCGTCGGACGTCTCCACCAGCGGCCCCGGCGCCTCCGCCTCGAAGTCGAAGTAGAAGCCGCGGAGCCGGTCCCGGTAGTCGGCCAGGTCGTAGGTGAAGAACAGCATGGGACGCCCCGTGTTGGCGTAGTCGAACATCACCGACGAGTAGTCGCTGATCATCACATCCGAGATCAGGTACAGCTCGGTGATGTCGGGGTACTGGGATACGTCCCGGACGAACCCGTGCTCGTCCTCCTTGACCCCGTCCACGACGTTCGTGTGCAGCCGTATCAGCAGCACATGGTCGTCGCCCAGCGCAGCCCGCGCCCGCTCCACGTCGAGCCGCATGTCGAACTTGTAGCGGCCCCGGCTGTAGTACTGGTCGTCGCGCCACGTCGGCGCGTACAGCACCACCCGCTTGCCCTCCGGGATGCCGAGCCGCGCCCTGACCTGCTTCGCAACAGCGCCGGCCTCCGGGCTGTGCATCAGATCGTTGCGCGGATACCCCACTTCGAGCATCTCGCCCTTGAACGCGAACGCCCGCCGGAAGATCTCCGTGCTGAACGGGTTCGGCGACAGCAGATGGCTCCACTCCGGCAGGACCGGCCCGCCGCCGGTCTTCGCGTGCAGCGCCTTCTTCATCCCCGGCGCGTACGCGAAGTGCACCTCCTTGATGTCGCTGCCGATCTTCTTCAGCGGCGTGCCGTGCCACGTCTGCAGGACGACCTGGTCGGGGTGCCGCCGGAACGCGTCCCCGAGCCGGTGGTTCGTCACGATGTACCGGGACGTGGCGAGGGCCTCGTTCCACTCCCGGCCGTTCAGACGCACCGCCCTCAACCCGCTCGGCAGCTCCACCTGCGCGTCGTTGACGACCCACAACTGCTCCAGGTCCGCGCCGCGCCGCCGCAACTCCTGCTGGATGGACTTCGGGCTGTCGGAGTACTGCCGCCCGCTGAAGCACGAGAACAGCACGGCGTCGCGCAGCCCGTCCCGGTCGACGCGGCGGCGGGCCTCCTCCCGGTACTTCGTCCCGGCGCTCTTCTCCTCCGGGGTGACGTCGCCGGTCACCGACACGGCGAGGCGCCCGTCGCGGGCCTCCAGCGCGTAGCCGCGCCGTGCGACCTCCCGCGGTTCCGGCAGCGCCTGCTGCGCGTGCGCGGCCAGCGCCACGGCCAGCGCCCGCTCGCCCGGCGGACGGAACAGCGCGTCCCAGCGGCCCGGACGCAGCGGCAGCACACCCGCGACACCGGGCACCGCCGTGACCGGGACCTCCGCGCGCAGCACACCGGACGACGGGTCGGCGACCAGGTCGAACGCGTGCTCTTTACTGCGCCCCCGGCTGCGCAGCACCAGTTGCCCGCCGCCGTGGACGGGATGGGTCGCGGTCACCGACAACGACCCGTCCGGACGCCACGTGCAGTCGTCCACCGACAGCCGCGTCGTCGAGCGCCGAATCCGCAGGTAGCCGCTCGGGCCGCGCCCGGCGACGACCTCCAGCGCACCGAACATCCGGTCGACGTCGGCGACGCCTTCGGCGAGCACCAGCCGCCGCCCGCCGGCCGACACCGTCCAGTCGCGGGTGTCGTCGCTCTGCTCCGGCGGCATCGGCGGGCCTTCGAGGGCCATCGGCTCGACCCGCGCACTGAACCCGCCAGCCCCGCCGGACACACCGGCCGGCCCGCCGCCGGACCCGCCCGACCTGCTGGCCGACCCGCCCGACCCGCTGGTGACGGGTACCGTGAGGTGGTCGTCGCCGAGGGTGAGGACCAGCTCGTCCGGGGCCTCGCCCGTGCCCTCGATGACGAGCGCGTCGCCCTCCCAGCGCAGCGCGGTCGCCCGCCTGACGACCTTCTCGACCGTGATGACGAAGCGGCCGTCCTCGACTCGCGGGACGATCCGCACATCATCGGCGACGTACCGGTACGGGGGATGGGCACCGCTCCCCGAACCGCCGCCCCGCAGAGCCCCCCGCCGGAACACGCCCGCGTTCAGTACGGACGCGTCGACCGTCCAGTCGCCCTCGACCCAGGCCCCGTGGTGGCGGAGCCGTCCGGTGTCGAAGGCGACCTCGAACCCGGACCAGCCCGACTTCTTCCCCGGCGCGGGCGTCTGCCTCGCCCGCGCGACGATCTTCCGCCCGCCGGACCGCAACGTCATCGCCTTCACCGACGTCCAGCGGCGCCGCATGCTGACCGAGTTGATGTACGCCTCGCCGCTGACCAGCAGCGTCCCGTCCGACCAGCTCACCGCGTGTACCCGGCCCCGCAGCCGTACCTCGCTCCGCGCCCGGTAGACCTCGCGCGGGACGCCGACCGCGGCGTCCTTCCAGTACGGGTACACGACGTAGCGCCGCAGCGGGTCGCGGACGATCGACGGCGACGCCTTCCCGCGCTCGTACCGGACGACCTTCACCAGCTCCCTGGTGTGCCCGGCCGAAGCGAGATGCCATTTCAGCCGGGTCAGCGCGGGCGCCGCCGCCAGCACCTTCGCGGGTACCTCGGCGGCGTACGCGGCGGCCTGCGCGACGACCTGGTCGCGTTCCTCGGCGGGCACGTCGGGCAGCGCGTCCAGGAACACCTGCAGCTCGCCGGTCACGGCGAGGAACTGCAGGTGCCGCCGCGCGTCGGCGTGGCCGTGCTCGCCGAGCCAGGACGTGGCGAGGGTGACGGCGCCGAACCCGTCGGCGATCTCCTGCGCCTCCGTCGTCGTCCCGAACCGGGGCCCGCGGCGGTGCAGGACGACGTCGGGCAGCACGTCGACGCCCTCCGCCAGGTGCAGCGCCTGGACCGCCACCGGCAGGTCGTCGTGCCAGCCGACGTCGGGGAACTCCAGCTTGCGCGCCATCCAGAACGAGCGGCGGAACAGCTTCCCCGATACGCGGCGATCGCCGACGAGTTCCGGGCTGCGCCGGACGTCGGTGCCGGTCGCGGGCCCGGTGACCGCCGGGCGCGGCTTCCACCGCGACACCTGGCCGTCCCACCTGCGGACGGCCTCCCGGCCGAGCGCGATGTCCGACCCGGACCGCTCCAGCGAAGCCAGCAGGGTCGCGGCAGCGGAGGCCGGCAGCTCGTCGCCGCCGTTGACGAACAGCAGGAACTCGCCGCGGCTCTCCGCGACCCCGGCCTCGCGGGCCGCGCCCCGGCTGAGCGCGCCCCGCCGGACGATCCGGAACCGCTCGTCGGGGACGGTGGTCTCGGCGGCGGCACCGGCGCCGTCGTCCATCACCAGCACGTCGAGGCCGGTGTGCGTTTGCGCCGCGAGAGAGGCGAGGGTGTCGCCGAGCGACTCCCCGGCCCCGTGCGCGAGCACGATGACGCTGATCCCGCTGGCGGACAAGCGGCCCACTCCTTCGATCGCTTCGGGCCGGTCCGGCGGCGCCGCCGGGCCGGGGTGGACGGGACGGCGGTTCACTGCGGCGGATTCGGGATCTTCTCGCCGAGGAACACGCGGCGGACGGCGCGTTCGGCGGCCTCCCCGTCGTCCCACGGGCAGAACCGGCTCCGGAAGATCGCGAGGCTCTTCGCGGCCGCGTCGCCCCACGGCGCCCGGGAGGCGAACGCGTCGACCAGTTCCTCCTCGGTCGTCGCGACGACGCCCGGCGCGGTCTCCGTCAGGTCGAAGTTGACGCCGCGGGTGAGCCGGTAGGTCTCCCAGTCGTTGGCGTAGACGACGATCGGCCGGTCGAGGTTGGCGTAGTCGAACATGACCGACGAGTAGTCGGTGAGCAGCGCGTCCGAGGCGATCATGAGGTCCTCGACCGAGGGGTGCGCGGACACGTCGATGACCCGGCCCTCCGGCCAGCCGAGGTCCGCCGCCATGTTCCTGATCCGGTAGTAGTAGTGGGCGCGCAGCAGCAGGACGTGCCCCTCGCCGAGCTGCTCCATCACCCGCCCGATGTCGAACATCGGGCTGTAGCGGCGCTGGTAGTCGCGGTGGGTCGGGGCGTACAGGATCGCGGTCGCGCCGCCGGGCACGCCGAGGTTGGCGCGCAGCCGGGCCCGCTCGTCCTCGGTGGCGTGCACGAGGCGGTCGTTGCGCGGGTAGCCGATCTCCAGCATCTCGTAGTCGCACGGGAACCCGCGCTCCCACGCCTCGGTCGACAGCGGGTTGGACGACAGGAGGTAGTCCCACCGGTCCGACCGGGCGATGAGGGTCGTGAAGTCCATGTCGGCGGCGCCGACCGGGAACTCCATCTGGTCGAGGCCCATCTTCTTCAGCGGCGTCCCGTGCTGCGTCATCATGTGGACCTGCCCGGGCCGCTTCACGTAGTGGTCGGGGAAGTTGACGTTGTTGACGAAGTACTTGGCGCGGGCGAGCGTCCGGTAGTACTCGGCGCCGCCCGCGACGACGTAGTCGACGCCGTCCGGCATGGTCCCGCGCGCGGCCGGCTTGACCACCCACACCGGCTCGATGTGCGGGGCCAGCTCCCGGACCTTCTCGTAGATGGCGGCCGGGTTGCAGGCGTACCCGCGGTACCAGTAGGCGGCGAAGACGGCGAGGTTCTCGTCGATCGAGAGGCGCCGCTGCATCTGGTAGTAGCGGTCCTTCGCCAGCTCCTTCGACAGGAGCACGCCGCGCTTGCCGACGCGCGCGGCCTTGCGGCTCCCGCGCCGCCGCGCCTTGTTCCTCGCCTCGGCGGCGCGGGCGTGCAGGAACCCCTTGTAGTCGTTCGCCTTGATCAGCCGGTGCTTCTCGGCGAGGTAGGGCTGGTCCTCGCGCTCGGGCGGGACGTGCCCGACCGGCTCGTACCGCTGGTAGGTCCGCGACATCTCCGCGAAGAAGCGCGGGTTGTCCGACTCGTGGACGCGGTCGCCGCGCTCGATGATGACGAGCAGGTGCCAGATCGCCCGGTCGAACATCAGCGGGCGGAACCGGTCGGCCTTCGCCCCCATAAGGTCCATGAACTCGAAGATGCGGTCGTACTGCGCGAACGCGTCGAAGTGCTTGGCGCCGGTGGTCCTGGTGATCGCGCCGCGGCGGCGCTGCCGGTAGATGTAGCAGACCCGGTCGAGCAGGCTGATCCGCTCGGCCGCCATCAGGATCGGGTAGGTGACGTTGACGTCCTCGTAGTAGCCGCCGCTGAACCGCAGCCCGAGGTCGAGCAGGAACTCCCGGCGGATGGCCCGGTTCCACGCCGTCATCATCATCTCCAGGACGCTCTGCCGCTCGGCGAGGGAGAAGACGTCCGGGGCGGGCGGCTCGCGGAACAGGTGGTTGATGATGCTGCGCTTGACCCTGCCGTTCCAGTAGGCCCGCGCGTAGTCGAAGAGCAGCACGTCCGGGCGGGTCTCGGCCAGCCGGTCGAGGACGGCCCGGACCGCGCCCTCGGTCGCGTAGTCGTCGCTGTCGAAGAACCAGACGTAGTCGCCGGTCGCCATGTCGAGGCCGATGTTGCGGGCGTGGCCCAGCCCGACGTTCCGGGGGAGGTGGCGCACCCGGACGCGCGGGTCGTGCGCGGCGAACTCGTCGAGGATCTCGCCGCAGCCGTCCGGCGAGGCGTCGTCGACCGCGATGACCTCGAGGTTCGGCAGGTCCGGGTCGAGGATCGAGTCCAGGCATTGCCGGATGTAGCCCTGCACTTTGTGCACGGGCACGATGATGCTCAAGGAGATGTCGCGATCAGTAGTACTCACACGTTGGCCAATCAGCTTCTCGGTGAATCCGGACCGTTTCCGCGGACCCTGTTCAGATCCTTTTTCCGCTGTGCGGCGGCTTAAGCAGCCAGCGGCCCTCGGGCTCCACGGCCCGGTGCGCGAGGCGCTGGACGGGGACGGTGGCGAGCAGGACGCCGAGCGCGAGGGCGCCGGCCGTCACCAGCACCAGTCCGGGCGGCGTCCGCAGGAACGGCGCGTCGAGGGCGCCGCCGTAGTCGAGCCCCTTCACCACGAGGCCGTGCAGCAGGTAGACGTACATCGTCCGGGTGCCGAGCGCGGTGTACCAGGCGCGCTCACGCGGCACGGCCGCGAGGAACGCGGTGCCGAGGACGACGGCGATCCCGAGCGCGAGGAGGCGGTACGCCATGCCCTCCTCGGCGCTGAAGTGCATGTGCTCGTAGCCGCGGTTCCACAGCAGGACGCCGCGCTCGACCTGCGGCACGACGGTGCCGAGCTGCCAGACGTAGGCCACCGGCAGCGCCGCGAGGAGCACGGCGGCCCCGGCCCAGCGCGCCCGGCCGATGCCGCGCAGCCGGGCGACGCGGTCGCGCGGGACCACCAGGCCGAGGACGAAGAACGGGAGCAGCCCGGCGGCCCGGCACAGCGTCGGGTCGGCGGCGAAGCTCCAGCTGCCGGCGACCAGGCACAGCGCCACCGACACCGCGACCGGGTGCCGCAGGTGCGCCCACAGCGGGGCGCTCAGCCGCCACAGCACCAGCGCGACGAGGAACCACATCAGGAACTGCGGACGGAAAAGCTCCGGCAACCGGAACTCATTTCCCCGGATGAAGACCAGCTGCAGCCGGTAAAGCACATCGAAGATGACATAGGGGACGACCAAGGTCGGGAAAACGACCCGGAATTTCTTCGTGTGGTTCATGAAGCCGCGGGAGAAGTAGCCGCAGACGAACACGAACACCGGCATGTGGAATCCGTAGACGAGCGTGTAGGCCGCGTTCACCGCGCGGCTGTCGTCGCGGAACACCTCCCAGAAGTGCCCGAGCACCACCAGCAGGATCAGGAAGAACTTGACGTTGTCGAGGTAGGCGTCCCGCCCGCCTGTTCGCGCGTCCGCTGTGCCCGCAGGGCGGGCGGCCGCCAGCACCGGGACGGTGGCGGACGCGGACGGGCGTGCGGAAGACAGGATGTCCGGCATGTCTGAAATAACCACTTTCAGTGTGCAAGCGATCACGTAGAGTGCATGGTGGACTCTAGCGACGATCGCCCGCGTCCGGGCTCAGATCCGGAAGACTGGGCCCGATCAGGAAGGCGAGGGCCCGATCAGGAGGACGGGCTTCGCCGGGCCCTGCCGCCCGGCCGCCGCAGCGGGGTGAACGCCCACGTCATCGTCGGCTCCAGCGCCCAGCGCATCGACCGGACGACCGGCCCCGTGCACAGCAGCGTCCCGACCGCGGCCGCGCCGCCGACGACGATGGCGACGCCCGGCGGGGTGTGCATCCAGTCCGCGCCCCACCAGCCGGTGAAGTCCAGCAGCCGGGTCGCGAACCCGTGCAGCAGGTAGGCGTAGAGCGTGTAGGCGCCGAACCGGGTGAACCAGTGGTGCCCGCGCGGGACCAGGGTGAGGAACGCCGCGACGAACACGGCCGCCACGACGAACATGGCGAGTCGCATCAGGGTGCCGGTGACGTTGTCGACGCCGAGCTGGAAGTTCGGGTGCTTCCAGTAGATCCAGTCCCGCGACATGTGGTCCATGACGAGGTAGGTCCCGCCGAGGCCGGCGGCGAGCACCGCCGCCCCGATCGGCCGCGCGGCCGGCCGCTTCAGCAGCTCGAAGTGCTCGGGGCGCAGCGTCAGCCCGAGCACGTAGAACGGCAGCAGCCCGATGACCCGGTGGATGTCGAACGTCCCGCCGAGGTCGCTCATGTACGACAGCAGCGCGAACACCAGCGCCACCCCGAGCGGCCAGCGGATCTGCTGCCAGACCGGGGTGGACAGCCGCCACATGAACAGCGCGGCGAGGAACCACGTCAGGTAGTACGGGTTCAGCAGGCTGATCTCCAGCTCGTTGCGGCCGGCCAGCCAGTCGTACAGCGAATAGGCCAGCTCGAACACCACGTACGGGACGCCGACGTTGGTGATGAGCTTGCGCGCCTTGCCGCCCGCGAACGTCCACTTCCGCGAGAAGTAGCCGGTGATCACGATGAACACCGGCATGTGGAACATGTAGATGAAGACGTACAGGCCCTTGGCGACCGGGACGTCCAGCAGGTTCGCCAGGGAGTGGCCGGCCACCACCAGCAGGATCGCGAAGTACTTGGCGTTGTCGAAGAAGGGGTCGCGCCGCTTGCGCGGCCGGTCCGCCGATGCCGGTTCGAACGGTGCCGGTTCGGCGGCCGTGCCGTCAGTACCGGGTGCTCCGGGGTCGGGGTGATCCGCCGTGTCGGTCGGATGGGCGGCGTGCGCCGCGGTGCCGGCTCCAGAGTGCCCGGTGCTGTACGTCATAGGCTTCCCGAGGTCAGATCCCCTTGCAGATGTTGTCGCTGGCGCGGATCTCGCCCTGCTGCTTCGGGATCCCGGCGCCGGCGCTCTTCAGGACCGTCCAGTCCTTGCCGACGACGAGGTCGACGACGCCCGGCGTGGCGCCCTTCCCGCGCACCGCGGGCTGCGGCTTGCTCGGGATCAGGTCGGCCAGTGTCTGCGCCTGCTGGTCGGCACCGGTACCGTACAGCACCTTGGTGGCCGGGGTGGCCGAAGGCGCGTTTCCGCCGACCGTCACCTGGAAGCCCTGCGACTCCAGGTCGTCGGCGACGCGCCCGGCCTGCCCGTCCACACCGCTGCCGTTGTAGACCCGCACCCGCACCTGGCTCGGCGGGATCTTCACCGCGCCGGCCTTCGGCTCCTTGGGGACGGTCTTGTCGTTGCGGACGGCGGCGAAGAACGGCTGCGCCGCGTCGGTGAGCGCGACCCGGTTGATGTCGGCCGGGTCGGGGCCGGACGGGACGGTCACGAACCGCAGCTTGCCCGAGGTCATGCCCTGCATCTCCTGGGCGATGTCCATCATGACCTGCGGCGTCAGCTCCTTGTCGGTGGTGAGCGACTTGGTGACCGCGTTCATCAGCGAGTACATCTTCTTGGGGTTGCTGAGCACCCCCGCGCTCATCGCCTTGCTGGCGAGGGCGCCCATGAACTTCTGCTGCCGCTTGATCCGGTCGGTGTCGGAGCCGTCGCCGAGGCCGTGCCGGACGCGCACGTACGCCAGCGCCGTCTCACCCGAGATCTTGTGCTCGCCCTTGCCCAGCTTGAGCCCGGACTTGGGGTCGTTCACGGCCTTCGGCAGGCACACCGGGACGCCGCCGACCGCCTTCGTGATCGTCTTGAACCCGGTGAAGTCGACCTGCATGAAGTGGTCGACGCGGATGTTGGAGATGCTCTCGATCGTCTTGATGACGCAGGCCGCGCCGCCGTTGGTGAACGCCGAGTTGATCTGCGCGCGGGAGTGCGCCGGGATCGTCCCGCCCTTGCGGTTCTTGCAGGACGGCATCGGGATCATCAGGTCGCGGGGGAAGCTGATCCCCATGGCCTGGCCGCCGCCCGGCGACAGGTGCAGCAGGATCATCGTGTCCGAGCGGGGCAGCTCGTTCTTCAGCGAGCGCCCGTACTTGCCGTTGGACCCGGCGCGGGTGTCGGACCCGAGCAGCAGGATGTTCATCGCGCTGTTCAGCTTCTTCGGCCGGTTCGGGCCGAGCTGCGCGTTGACGTCCTCGTGGGAGATGTTCCCGAACGCCTTGCGGTACAGGCCGTAGGCGGTGAGGGAGCCGACCACCATGACCGCCGACAGCCCAATGCACACCCAGCCGAGGATGCGCCAGCCGCGTCGCGGCGCCGGCTGCGGGTCGGCGTCGTCGACGTACTCCATGTACATCGGGTTGCTGTTCATCGGCTCCGGTGTCCGGGGTCTCAGCGGTACTTGGGGGCGTGGGGGGCGTCCCCCACACGGTGCTCGCCCGCTTTCAGGGTCGGGTCGGTGGACGGGGCAAGGAGAGCGTAGGTCAGGCGGGCCGGTACGGGGGCCCGGATGCGCCATCCGGTCCGGGCGGACCGGCCACCACCGTCACATGCTCCACGGTCAGACGTCGATCTAGTGTGGCTTTGTCGAAGTTTCGTTGGATTATGACGGAAGCACCCGATGCTAGTGGTGCAAGAAGACCCGCCAGTACCCCGTCGAGTGTGGCGAACGGCATGTCAACCAGGAGCCGGTCGCGCACGTCGAGCTCCCATTTCTCGACGGCTTCACGGGCGGCCGCCACCAGCTCCGCAGCACTCAATGTGGTGTTTGTCACATTGAGTGCGGGCGCCTCCGGCGTCACTCCCGGTACCGGCTCGAACCGGTCTCCGTAACCGCGGACCTCGTCGGCGTAGTCGGTCACGCCGGCCGGGCAGTCGGCGAGCGTGCCGCCGAGCGCGTGCAGCGACAGCCCGACGATCTCCTCGGCCTCCGCGTCGTCGATCACGTCGTCCAGCACCTCCTGAGCCGCCGCCAGGATGTACGGCCCGGACGAGCCGACCGGTTCGCCGCCGCGGCCCTTCACGGCCTGCGGGTCGACCGGTTCGGCGACGAGCCCCGCGGACCAGCAGGCCATCAGCCACACCGCCGTCTGCCAGTGCGGCGGCAGGACGAGCACGACCCGGGTGCCCGGCTCGGCGCCGAGGCCGTCGACCAGGAAGTTCGCCGTCTTGGCGACCCAGTTGTCGAACGTCCGCGCGGACAGCTCGACCCGCTCGCCCGACGCGTCGTCGTAGAAGGTGACGAACGGGTTGGACGGGTCGTCCGCCACCCGCCGCCGCAGCAGCTCCGCGGGCGTCGCCCCGCTCGGGCCGTGTGCGCTCATGGAGCCGAGCCTATGCCCGCATGATCGTCCGGGAGCCACCACCCGGCCGGTGCCGCTACGCTCCGCACGGGTGGATGACCACCCCATGAACCAGACGCGGGCGGACGCGCATCGCCCCGGCGGGCACGGGACCGACGAACACGGGGCGGGATGATGGACGCTGGTCGGCTGCTCGCCCGCGCCACCGTGGCCCCCGCCCTGCTCGTCGTGGCGTGGCTGGCCGTCGCGCTGCCGCTGCTGCTGGCGGGCGTGTTCCGCCCGGCCCTCACGATCGCGCTGTTCGTGCCGGTCGCGGCGGTGGTGCTGTGGCTCGGCCTGCGGTCCCGGCCACGCGATGTGCCGCCCGCGGCGCAGTGGTGGGCGACCGGGAGCGTCCTCGCGATCACCGCCGCGTTCCTGGTGCTCCAGGTGGTCATGTGCTCGGAGCAGATCGTCGTCCGCCGCGACCCGGCGTCGTATGTCCAGTTCGCGAGCTGGCTCGCCGAGCACGGGTCGCTGCCCATCCCGCGCATGACGGACGCGTTCGGGGGGCCCGACGCGATCCTCCGGTTCGAGAGCCCCGCCTTCTACGCCGACGGCGGCGCGATCGTCCCGCAGTTCATGGCGGGTATGCCGCTGGTCCTCGCGCTCGGCGGCTGGATCGGCGGCACCCACGGGATCCTGCTGATGGCGCCGCTGCTCGGCGCGTGCTGCGTGCTCGCGTTCGCCGGGCTCGTCGCGCGGCTGGTCGGCCCGCGCTGGGCGCCCGCCGGGGCGCTGCTGCTCGCGCTGACGCTGCCGATGCTCTACGTCTCGCGCAGCACGTTCAGCGAGCTGCCCGCGATCGTCCTGCTGCTGGGCGGGCTGTCGCTGATGCACGACGCGCGCCGCGAGGACGGGCGGCGGGCCGGTCTGAAGGCGCTCCTGGCGGGCCTCGCGCTCGGGCTGATCGTGCTCGTCCGCATCGACGGGCTGCGCGACGTCCTGCCGGTGCTCGCGTTCGCGGGCCTGCTCATCGGGCTGCGGCGCGGCGCCGGGTACTGGGCGGCCGGCGGGCTGCTGCTCGGGGCGGGCGCCGGGCTGGTCGAGGGCTTCACGCTGTCCCGGCCCTACCTGCGGTATCTCGACGCGTCGCTGAAGCCGCTGCTGGCGATCAGCGCGGCCGTCCTCGTCGCCACCGTCGCCATGGCCGTCCTGCTGCGCGCGGACCGGCCGGGGACGCGGCTGCGCGCGCTCGGTTCGGCGGTCGCGCGCGGCCCGCTGCCCGGCGCCGCCGCCGGACTGACCGTGGTGGTGATGGTCGGCTTCGCGATCCGGCCGCTGGTGCAGACCGTCCGGCGGGTGCCGGCGACGCAGGACGACGAGCTGAACGTCCGGTTCATCGAGATGGTGCAGCGGATCCAGCACCTGCCGGTGGACGGCACCCGGCAGTACTCGGAGCTGTCCCTGTACTGGGTCGCCTGGTACATCGGCGTCCCCGCGCTGCTGTTCGCGACGCTGGGCGCGGCGCTGGTGGCGCGGCGGCTGCTGCGCGGGCAGTCCCCGGAGTGGCTGCTTCCCTACGCGATGATCGTGTGGACGACGACGCAGGTGCTGGTCCGGCCGGGGATCACGCCGGACCATCCGTGGGCGTCCCGGCGCCTGATCGGCCTCGTCATCCCCGGCCTGCTCCTGTTCACCGTGTTCGCGTCGGCGTGGACGGTGCGGCGCGTCCGCCGGCTCGGATACGGGCCGAAGCTGGTGAACCGGGGCGCGGTCGTCGGCGTCCTGCTGATGCTGGTCCCGATCGTGCTGACGTCCGGCGGGTTCCTCGTGACCCGGACGGAGCAGCACGAGGTGGGCGCGGTGCGGGGCCTGTGCGACGCGCTGCCGGAGCGGAGTTCGGTCGTGGTCGTCGAGCAGTCGACGGCCGACCGGTTCCTGCAGGTGGTGCGGGGGATGTGCGGGGTCCCGGCGGCGCGGGTGAGCGGCGGGGCCACGCCCGGTGATCTGGACCGCGTCGTCGCCGGCGTGCGGCGGGCCGGGCACCGGCCGGTGATCATGGCGGCGAAGCGGCAGCAGGTCGCGCCGTACGGGACGCCGGAACACGTCCTGCACGTGCGGACGCGGCAGGACGGCCGCACCCTCACCAAGCCGCCCGGCGGGTCGTGGGGGCTGACCATGGACGTCTGGATCGCCGCGCCGTCCGCGCCCTGACCGGCGGGTCCGGGGCGCGCCCCGACCGGCGGCCCGGGGGCCGGAGGGCGGCCCCGCATGGCCGACCAGGCTGCTGAGGGCGGCGCGGGCGAGTATCCTCGCGCTGCGTGAGCACCCAGTCTGCCGAGCCGACGTCCGAGACCGCGCCCGCCGAGCCCGCCGCGCCCGTCGAGTCCGCCGCGCCGGTCGAGCCCGCCGAATCCGCCGCGCCCGCCGAGCCGGTCGAGCCGGTCGAGTCCGCCGAGGCGCCGCCCGCGCCCGCGGCGGCGCCCCAGCCCGCGGCGCCGGACGGCGGGCCTGTCCACGTCACGATCGTCCTGCCCTGCTATAACGAGCAGGACCACGTGATCGACGAGGTCGAGCGCATCTGCAAGGCGATGGACAACAGCGGCAAGACCTACGAACTGCTGGCCGTCGACGACTGCTCCACCGACGGCACGCTCGCCCGGCTGCGCGAGGCGGAGCCGCGCTTCCCGCACATGCGGATCATGGCGTTCCAGAACAACAGCGGCTCGGGCACCGTCCGGCGCATCGGCTCCCAGCAGGCCCGCGGCGAGATCGTCGTGTGGACCGACGCCGACATGACCTACCCGAACGAGCGGATCCCCGACCTCGTCGACGTCCTGGACACCGACCCGGCCGTCGACCAGGTCGTCGGGGCGCGCACCACCGAGGAGGGGACGCACAAGATGCTGCGGGTCCCCGCCAAGTGGTTCATCCGCAAGGTCGCCGAGCGGCTCACCAACACCCGGATCCCGGACCTGAACTCGGGGCTGCGCGCGTTCCGCCGCGAGGTGTCGCTGCCGTACCTGCGGCTGCTGCCGCCCGGGTTCTCCTGCGTCACCACGATCACGATCGCGTTCCTGTCGAACCAGCACCCGGTCCGGTACATGCCGATCGACTACGCCAAGCGGGCCGGCAAGTCGAAGTTCCACTTCACCAAGGACGCCTACCGCTACATCCTGCAGGTGCTGCGGATGGTCATGTACTTCAACCCGCTCAAGGTGCTGATGCCACCCGCGCTGTGGCTGATCGTGATCGGGCTGCTCAAGGGCGTGTTCGACATGGTCGTGCACTTCGGCTACTTCGCCAACAACACCATCATGATCTTCGTGACCGGGTTGATCATCGCGTCGCTGGCGCTGCTGGCCGACCTGATCGTCCGATCGCGCGGCGACGTCTAGCGGTGGCGGACGATCCAGCGGCGGCGGACGGTCCAGCGGTGGCGGGCGGTCCAGCGGCGGCGGACGGCGGCATGCGCATCGCGATCGTCGGGCCCGCGTTCCCGTACAAGGGCGGCGGCGCCCGGCACACGACCGAGCTGGCGCACCGGCTGGCCGCCGCCGGGCACGAGGTCGCCATCGAGTCGTGGCGCGCCCAGTACCCGGGGTTCCTGTACCCGGGGCAGCAGACGATCGCCGAGCCGGAGGGCGAGCCGTTCCCCGGCACCCGGCACCGGCTCGACTGGCGGCGCCCCGACGGCTGGTACCGCACCGGCCGCGCGCTGCGCTCCCGCGACCTGGTGGTGCTGGTGGTGCTGAGCACCGTCCAGGTGCCGTCCTACCTGGGGATCCTGGCGGGCATCGGCGGTCGGACGCGGGTGGTGGCGCTGTGCCACAACGTCCTGCCGCACGAGCGCAAGCCCTACGACGAGCCGCTGATGAAGCGGCTGCTGCGGAAGGTGGACGGGGTCCTCGTCCACACCGACGCGCAGGCCGAGGTGGCGCGCGGCCTCACGTCCCGTCCGGTGCGGGTCGCGGAGATGGCCGCGCACCTGCCCGCGTCGGGAGCCGTCGCGTCGGGGGACGAGAAGGTGCGGCGGCGGCTGCTGTTCTTCGGGATCGTCCGCCCGTACAAGGGGCTGGACGTCCTGCTGCGCGCCCTCGCCGAAGGCCCGGACGACGTGGCGCTGACCGTCGCGGGCGAGTTCTGGGGCGGCCTGGACGAGACCCGCGAGCTGATCCGCTCGCTCGACCTGACGTCACGAGTGGAGTTGCGCCCCGGGTACGTTCCGGCCGCCGACGTGCCGGGCCTGTTCGCCGCCGCCGACGCGCTCGTCCTGCCGTACCGGACGGCGACCGCGTCGCAGAACGTCTGGATGGCCTACGAGCACGGCCTGCCGGTGATCGCCACCGACGTGGGCGGCTTCGCGGACCAGATCCGCGACGGCGTCGACGGGCTCGTCTGCCCGCCGGACGACGCCGCGTCCCTGGCGTCCGCGCTGCGCCGCTTCTACGCGCCGGGGGAGCCGGAGCGCCTCCGCGCCGGCGTCCGCCCGGTCGACCACGGCCCGCTGTGGGCCGCCTACCTCGACGCGCTCACAGGTGCGGTCCGCTGATCAAAGGTGCGGTTCGATGTCCTTGAGCAGGGCGCGCTTCGGCTTGGCGCCGACGATCTGCTGGACGGCTTCGCCGCCCTTGAAGAGCACCAGGGTCGGCAGCCCCATCACGCCGAACTCGTTCGGCGTCTTCGGGTTCGCGTCGTAGTCCATCTTCGCGATCTTGAGCTTGCCGTCCTTCTCCTGCGCGATCTGCTCCAGGATCGGGGCGATCATGCGGCACGGCCCGCACCAGTCGGCCCAGAAGTCGACCAGCACCGGGGTATCGCTCTTGAGGACCTCGTCCGCGAATGTCGCGTCGGTCACGGTGATCGGGGCCGTCACGGTCCCTCCTTCGTAGGCTGTGTACCCGTCACAAGTTCCTTCGACGGGGGTTCATTCCCGGCCGGCGGAACGGTACGCCCCAGCAGGAACGCGACCCCCGCGTTGATCAGGTCGGCGAGGGTCAGCAGCACCCGGGACGCGATCGCGACGACGACCGGCGCGCCCGCCGGCAGCACCGGCGTCAGCACCACCGTCAGCGCGGCCTCCCGCGCCCCGATGCCGCCCGGCGCGATGAACACGAGGAACCCGGCGACGAACGCCAGCGCGTAGGCGCCGGTCGCGACGAACGGCAGGCCCGCGCCGTCCCCGCCGACGGCCATGCACAGCAGCCAGGTGTGCACGCCGAACAGGATCCAGCCGAGGACCGTCCAGCCGATGGCGCGCAGCGTGACGCCGAGGCTCACCGGGTGCTCCAGCGGCGGGCGGCGGATCAGCCGCAGCATCGTGCCGAGCGCCCACGTCACGATCCTCGGGTGCAGCATGGCCAGCAGCACGGGGGCCAGCAGGAACAGCCACCAGTACTCGTCCCGCGCGGTCTTCGACGTCAGCGGCAGCGTCACCGCCGCGACCGCGAGCCCGCACGCCGTGGACGTCGCCACCGCCAGCAGCGTCGACCCGAAGCTGCGCTCCGGCGGCACCTCGTGCTCGCGGGTCATCTCGATCTGCGTGACGAGCGCCCACACTTTGCCGGGCACGTACTTGCCCAGCTGTGAGATCCCGGAGATCCGGAAGATGGCCCGCACGGGGAGCGGCGACCCGAGCCCGGCGAGGAACTCGCGCCAGCCGAGCATCCAGATGAAGAGGCCCGCCAGCCCGGCGGCCAGCGCCCCGGCGAGCGCCGCCCAGGACATCTGCTCGAACGCCCGCACCGTCTCGTCCCAGTTGGAGACGACGCTGTAGGCGCAGAACGCGAGTGCGAGCAGCACCAGGAACACCCGCAGCGCCCGCACGGCGACGACCTTCATCTTCACCCGCCCAGCGTAGGCGAACGCGACCTCCCACCCGGCCGGGCGGCCTAGAGTTGGGGGACGATGAAGATTTCGGATGTGGTCGCCTTCATGGGGCACCAGGTGCACGTGTGCCGGTACCGCGAGGCGGGGACGCTGCTCGACTGGATGGGCCGTGACCTGCGCGGCAGGCGGGTCCTCGACGTCGCCGGCGGCGACGGCTACTGGGCGGGGCGGGCGCGCAGGCGCGGCGCCGACGCCGTGTCGATCGACCTCGCCCGCGGCAAGATGGTCTACGGGCGGACGCTCGCGAACGCCCCCGCGCTGGTCGAGTGCGACGCGCTTCGCCTGCCGTTCGCGGACGGGTCGTTCGACGCGGTCCTGTCCGTCTGCGCGATCGAGCACTTCGACGACGGCGGCAGGTCGCTGGACGAGATGGCGCGAGTGCTGAAGCCCGGCGGTGAGATCTACATGTCCGCCGACGTGCTGAGCCGCGCCGACACATGGCCGAAGCTCCGCGACGCGCACAAGGCCAAGTACCACGTCCAGCACACCTACACGCACGACAGCCTCAGCAAGCTGATGGACGAGCGCGGCCTCGACCTGGTCAAGCACAGCTACCAGTTCCGGACGGCCGCCACCGAGCGCCTCTACCTGTCCCTTTCCACCTACGGCGGCAAGGTCGGCTTCAACGCGGCGGCCCCGCTCACCCCGCTGGTCGCCCTCGCCGACCGCAAGGCCCCGAACGAGCGCGGCAGCATCGTGCTCGTCCAGGCGCGTAAGAGGGAGTGATCGGGTAGGGGCCCATCGTGAATCGCGTGGAACGAGGTCACGCGAGCGTGCGCCCTACGGGCGTAGGCTCGTAGGTAAAGGGTGATCTACGCGACCGCGCTGGATGGGGGAATGGACCGTGGCGCCTCGAATTCTCCTCGACGCCACCGCCGTGCCCGCCGACCGCGGCGGGCTCGGCCGGTACGTGGACGGGCTGCTGGCAGCCCTGCACTCGCAGGGCGCGGACCTCGCCGTCGCCTGCCAGCGGGCGGACGAGAAACGCTACGAGACCCTCGTCCCCGGGGCGCGGGTCGTCGCCGGCCCGGCGACGCTGGCGCACCGCGCCACCCGCCTCGCCTGGGAGCAGTCCGGCCTGCCGCACCTGGCCGAACGCGTCGGCGCGGACGTCGTCCACCTGCCCGCCTACACGATGCCGGTGGGCGTCGCGCTGCCCACCGTGGTGACGATCCACGACGTGACGCTGTTCACCGAGCCCGAACTGCACGACCCGATCCGGACGTCCTACATCAAGTCGGCGACCCGCAGCGCCTCGCGCCGCGCGACCCGGCTGATCGTCCCGTCGCGCGCGACCCGCGACGAACTGGTCGGCGTGCTCGGCGCCGACCCGGCGCACATCGACGTCGCCCACCACGGCGTCGACCACAAGGTCTTCCACCGCCCGTCCGAGGCGGAGATCAAGCAGGTCTCCGACCGGCTCGGCCTGCACGGCCGCCCCTACATCGCCTACCTGGGGGCGTTGGAACCGCGCAAGAACGTCCCGAACCTGATCCGCGGCTGGGTCGAGGCGTGCGCCGGCCGCCCCGACGCGCCGGCCCTCGTCCTCGCGGGCAGCGGCGGCTGGGACGACGAGGTCGACGCGGCCCTCGCGACCGTCCCCCTGGACCTGCGCGTACTGCGCCCCGGCTACCTGCCGTGGCCGTCCCTGCCGGGCTTCTTCGGCGGCGCCCTGGTCTTCGCGGTCCCGAGCCGGGGCGAGGGGTTCGGCCTGCCCGTCCTGGAGGCCATGGCGTGCGGCGCGCCCGTCCTGACGACCCGCCGCGGCTCCCTCCCCGAGGTCGGCGGCGACGCCGTCGCCTACACCGAACCCGACCCGTCCGGCATAGCCGCCGCCCTGTCCGCCCTGATCGACGACCCGTCCCGCCGCACCGACCTGGCCGAGGCCGCCCACACCCGCTCGCAGGAGTTCTCCTGGTCAGCGTCCGCCACGGCGCACATGGCCTCCTACCAGCGCGCAGTCGACCAATACGCCGCATCCCGCACCCACTAGGCTCTCTCCTCAACCGCGCACGTGGAGAAAGGAAGCCAGTGGAAGCGATCCTCCTGGTGGGAGGCCAGGGCACCCGCCTGCGCCCTCTGACGATCTCCACCCCGAAACCCCTGCTGCCCACCGCGGGCGTGGCGTTCCTCGCCCACCAGCTGGCCCGTGCGCACGCCTCGGGCGTCGAACGCATCGTGTTCGCCACGTCCTACCGCGCCGAGATGTTCGAGGCGGCCTTCGGCTCCCACGCCTACGGTGTCGACCTCGCCTACGTCAGCGAGAAGGAGCCGCTCGGCACCGGCGGCGCCATCCGCAACGCGGCCCGCGCCCTGACCTGCGGCCCGGACGACCCGGTCCTGATCCTGAACGGCGACATCCTGTCGGGCCACGACGTCCGGACCCAGGTGAAACTGCACGAGCAGTCGAACGCCGCCGTCACCCTGCACCTGACCGAGGTGGACGACCCGTCCCGCTTCGGCTGCGTCCCCACCTCACCGGACGGCCGCGTCACCGCCTTCCTGGAGAAGACCCCGCACCCGGTCACGAACCAGATCAACGCGGGCTGCTACGTCTTCCGCCGCTCCGCCATCGACACGATCCCCGAAGAGGAGGTGGTGTCGGTCGAACGCGAGACGTTCCCGTCGTTGATCGCCTCGGGCGCCTGCCTCATGGGCCACGTCGAGTCGGCCTACTGGCTGGACGTGGGAACCCCGGAAGCCTTCGTCCAAGGTTCCCGAGACCTGGTCCTGGGCGCCCTGACGTCCCCCGCCATGCCCGGCGACCCGGGCGAGCGCCTGGCCCTCGCGGGCTCCCAGGTCGCGGCGGGCGCGGTGGTGCGCGGCGGCACCACGGTCGGCCGCAACGCCGTGGTCGAGGCGGGCGCCACCGTCGTCGGCAGCGTCCTGCTGGAGGACGCCTTCGTCGCCGAAGGCGCCACGGTCTGCGACTCGGTCCTGAGCCGAGGCGCCCGAGTGGGCCCCGGCGCCGTCCTGGACGGAGTGGTCCTGGGCGACGGCGCCGTGGTGGGCCCCGGCAACGAACTACGCCCCGGCCTGCGAATCTGGCCGGGCATCGAACTCCCCCCGACCGCGATCCGCTTCTCCACCGACACCTGACAGCATCCTTCCCGAGTCAGGTGACCGCTTCGGACACGATGCGCTCCACGGCGGCGGGCACAGGTGCTCCCGAGGTCGCCACCGCGCGGACGTTCGCGGCCGTCCCCGCCTTTCCGAGCACGACGAAGTGCGCCTTGGTGAAGCTGCGGGCGTTGGCGGTGACGGTGTCGACGGCCAGGTCCCCGGCCGCGATGATGACCCCGCAGTCCCGCTGCACGAGGCTCGCCAGGTAGGGCCGCGCGTTCGCGACCGTCGCCGGGTCCGGCACGGCGAGGTACTGGATCTTGGCGTGGGTCTTCAGCGAGGCCCGCCGCATCCCCTCCCAGACGGGCGCGGCCTCCTTGCCGGCGATGCCGTGGGAGTCGGTCAGCAGGCACGCCTTGAACGCCAGGTACTGCCGGGCACGCGGCTCGTCCGACGGTGCCGGCAGGGCCAGCCAGACACATGCCGCGACCACCGCGGCGAGCACCGCGACGAGGGCGGCCCGCCACTTCGGCGCAAGGCGTTTCCACCGGTCGAGCCCGGCCGCCGCCCCCCGGAGCGCTGCCTCGACCATCCGCGGGCGTGCCGCGTCGGTTCCGCGTCTCCGCTGGTCAGGGGGACGTGTAGGGGATGCCGGCATGGGTGCCTCGTCTCTTCCGGAGGGTCGGCCGGCCTCGGCGCGAGCCCTGCGACCCTTTCCGGATGATCGTTCTCCCCCCGCCGACGATCACGAAAACACCGCTTACCGGATCCGGCCAACGGCTCGGCCGGAGTCTTGCACAGTGCAATCAACGGGGTTACTTTCCGGTGGTTTGGAAGTTATGGGAGAAAAGTTCACATTGAGCTGGTTTGTCATGTTGTGACGCCCGGCTCCAGGAGAGGCCGGGTGGGCGGTGCCGAACGCACAGGTTCTGGGCATCGTGATCGTGGTGTTCGCGCTCGGCCTCGTCGCCGCCGCCGGCACCTACGCGGGCGGTGCGCTCTACCGCCTCACGCTGTGGTTCCGGCGCCCCCGCGCCGCCCGGCGACCGCGCTACGGGCCGGGAATGGTGCGCGGCCTGCGCCGGAGCGCGACGGCCAGGCGGACCGCGATCCTGCTGTGCGTCGCCCTGGCGCTCATGGCCACCGAGCAGCCCGCCATCGCGGCCGAGGGCATGCCAGAGGTGTCGTTCGCCGGCGTCACCGGGATGTTCGGGTGGCTGACCGGCAAACCCGCCCCGCACTTCGGGCGGCTGCCGCAGCAGAAGTCCGGGACGGCGGCCGGGCACTCGCACTCCGCGACGGCCGGCGCGACCCGGGCCGGCCAGGGCACGGGGCGCAAGCCCGGCCACGGGAAGGGCGAGCTGCCCGCCTACAAGACCGGTGGACGGAAGGTCCCACAGGGGCGCAGCGGCCAGGGCAAGGTCGGTTTCGCCGCGAGCACCAGCCGCCGGGACGCGGAGAAGTCCACGGCGACGACCGACTACTACCGCAACGCCGACGGCTCGCACACGCGCAAGTTCGCGCAGAACCCGATCAACTACCGGGACGGGAGCGGCGACTGGCAGCCGATCGACACCACCGTCCGGCAGGGCGGCGACCGGCGCTGGCATGAGCGGGCCAACGCGCTCGGGGTGAGCTTCGCGCCCAAGGCGTCCGACGCGCGGCTCGCCCAGGTGGAGGGCGACGACGGGCAGCGGCTGGCCTACGCGCTGCAGGGCGCGGCGCCCGTCGCCCCGACCGTGTCGGGCTCGGTGGTCACCTATCCGCAGGTGCTCCCGTCCACCGACCTGTCGGTGTGGCCGACCGCGACCGGCATGAAGGAGTCGATCGTCCTGCACTCGGCGGACGCGGAGAACTTCTGGGTGTTCCCGCTGAAGCTGACGGGCCTCAAAGCCCGGAAGGCCGCCGACGGGTCGATCGAGCTGGTGGACGGCTCCGGCAAGGCCGCCGGCCGCATCCCCGCCGGGTACGCCTACGACTCCAAGATCGGCAAGCGGTCGGGGGAGGGGTCGAGTACGCATGCGGTGACCTACGGCCTCACGGAGGCCGACGGGGAGCCCGCGCTGACGGTCACGCTCGACGGGAAGTGGCTGCACGCGCCCGAGCGCGTGTTCCCCGTGACCGTCGACCCGTCGTACAACAACCTGCGAAGCTGGTCGACCACCTACGCCGAATCGGGGATTGACCCCGGTGACCACTCGACGGAGCAGACCATCAAGGTCGGCTCGTGGGACGCCGGCCCGCACAGCGCGAACTCCTTCCTGAAATTCCCCCGCGCTGGCATCGACGGCTCCCAGGTCCCCATCTCTGCGGCGCAGCTCAAACTCTTCGACACCTGGGCGTCCACCTGCACGGCCGAACGGTTCGACGTCGCCGCCGTCGCCGAGGACTGGACGCCGTCCACGGTCGTCTCCTACCCGGGGCCGTCGCACGGCGGCTCGATCGGGTACGCCACCCCGAACGTTCCACACGCCTGCGCGAACACCGGCGCCGACCGGACCGTGGGCGACGAGGTCACGGTCAACCTCTCGACCGCGACGTTCAACAACTGGGCCAACGGCGGAGACGACTACGGGCTCGCCCTGTACGCCGCCACTTCCGACAGCCTGCACTGGAAGCAGTTCAACACCGCCTTCGCCCCGCTCGGCACCACCCCGACCCTGTTCCTCACCTACAGCGGCGCGTTGCTCCCGCAGGTGTATGGGCAGTTCCCACCGAGCGGCCACCATGCCGACACTCTGACGCCGCAGTTGACCGCCTGGGGCGGCCGTGACCCGAACCTGGCCGTCACACCGAAGTTCCAGTTCCGTGTCCTGGACGCCGACGGGAAAACGGTCGCGGACTCCGGGCTGGTGACCCCGCCCGAGCCGTCCTGGACGGCTACCTGGAAGGTGCCCGCCGGCAAGCTGAAATGGGGTCATACCTACTACTGGGGTGCGGTCGCGTTCGACGGCACGAACTATTCGGCGGCACCCACCCTGCACCAGTTGGTCGTCAGCGTGCCGCAGCCGACGATCACGTCGAGCCTGGCGCAGAACTCCGAGCACGACTTCGATCCCGCGATCGGGAACTACACCTCCACAGCGACGGATGCGGACATCGCCACGGTTGGCCCGAGCTTGTCGGTCGTCCGCGACTACAACTCGCGCGACCCGCGCGCAGCAGGCGGATTCGGGGCCGGCTGGGCGAGCATCTTCGACGCCAGGGCCACCGAGTGGTACACGCCGTCCGGCGCCGTCCGCAGCGTCGCGGTCACCTACCCGAACGGGGCCACCGTCGGATTCGGGAAGAACTCCGACGGCTCGTTCAGCCCGCCGTCCGGGCGGTTCGCGACGTTCACCGTCATCAGCGGCGGCTACCGGCTGACCGACAAGAACGACACCGTCTACACCTTCGGGCAGTCGCTCGGCTCCGGTGCCTACGGCATCACCTCGGTCGCCGACGCCTCGGACCGGACGGTGGACTTCACCTGGGTGTCCGGACACATCACCGCGATGACGTCGCAGGCATCCGGGCGGTCGCTGCATCTGACCTGGTCCACGCCGCAGGACGCCACGAGCCCGCATGTGGCGACGGTCGTCACCGACCCGTCCGATCCGGGTGACACGTCGACCGCGCTGACGTGGACGTACTCCTACACCGGAGACCGGCTCACCTCGGTGTGCTCACCGGAGGACACCACCCCGGACTGCACCCGGTACGGCTACCAGAGCGCGTCGCCCCACCACGAGCAGGTGCTCGACGAGGGCGCGTCGTCGTTCTGGCCGCTGACGGAGACCTCCGGGACGACGGCGGCGAGCGCCGTCCTGATCCACGAGGGCACCGACAACGGCACCTATGCCGACGTGACGCTCGGTCAGCCGGGCCCGCTCAATCCCGGAACCGCGACCGCCGCCGGATTCAACGGGACGTCGTCCAAGGTGAGCCTGCCCGACCTCAACATGGGCGTGTCCACTACCGAGTCCGTGTCGATGTGGTTCAAGACTTCGCAGGGACCGGGCGTGCTGCTCTCCTACTCCGACGAGGAGATCAAGGCCAGCAACGTCGAGGGCAACTTCACGCCCGCCGTGTACATCGGGACGGACGGCAAGCTGAAGGCCACCTTCTGGTGGGACGGGCAGAGCCCGCACCCGATCAGTACCCCCGGATCTGTCGCCGACGGTGCCTGGCACCATGTCGTGCTGTCGGGCTCATCGACCGAGCAGACGCTGTGGCTGGATGGTGCCAAGGTCGGCACCGGGCCGGGGGCATCGTCCTACGACTTCAATTTCGAACCGTCCTCGCTGAGGCACCACTACCTTGGCACCGGCTACCTCGGCGGGACATGGCCCGACCAGCCGCACTACAGCACATCGACCTACACCGTCTACGGAACCTACTTCAACGGTTCGATGGCCGACGTGGCGCTGTTCGGCAAGCCCCTCGTCCAGGCCGATGTCACCGCGCTCTACAACAGCGGGAAGCGGCCGACGAGCCTGCTCACCTCGGTCACCAAGCCGTCCGGCGACGCCTACGCCACGGTGTCCTACGACCCGCTGACCTCGACCGTCACCCACGTTACCGATGAGAACGGCGGCTCGTGGAACCTGCCCGCCCCGACCGTCACCGGCACCTCGAACGTGTACCGGGCGGCGGCACTCGGCTCGCAGCCCGCGACCTACTACCGGTTCGGTGAGGCGGCGGGCGCTGCCCAGGCCGTGGGGGAGACCAACTCCGCGACGGCGGAGTACTCGAACGTCGCGCTGGGCGCGGACGGACCGTTCGACGACGCCACGGCGGCCACCTTTAACGGCACGTCATCGCTCGTGCGGTTGCCGATCGACGACCAGGTGCAGACCTCGCCGGGCTCGATCGAGATGTGGTTCAAGGTTCCGGCCGGTAATACGGCGGGCGGCGTTCTGTTCGACGAGGAGTCCGAACCGGTCGGCCCGGTCGCGGGCAACTACGTCCCCGCGCTGTACGTCGGCACCGACGGCAAGATGCACGGCAAGTTCTGGGACACCGACGGAACGACCAAGGTCCTCGCCTCTGGGCGCAAGGTCAACGACGGCGTCTGGCACCACGTCGCCCTCGCGGCCGGGGCGAACGCGCAGACCCTGTACCTGGACGGCGTCGCGCAGGGCTCGCTGAGCGCGGCACTGGCCACGACCGGGGTCAACTACGTCTACATCGGCGCGGGCATCTCCGGCGGCAACTGGCCGTCCCATCCCACCGACACGACCGGATACTTCACCGGATCCATCGCCGAGTTCGCGTTCTACCACGCGCAGTTGTCCGGCGAGGACGTCGTCCGGCACTACACGTCGGGCCGCAACTCCCGTGGCCTTGCCCCGACCACGACCGTCAACCTCACCGACCCCGGCGGCAAGACGCTCGTCCGCCAGTACGACCCGGGCCACGGGAACCGCCCCATCTCCGAGACCGACGGCCTCGGCCACCGGACGACCTTCGGCTACGACTCCGGCGGCTACCTGCACACCGTCACCGACCCCAACGGGAACGTGAAGACCACCGGGCACGACGTGCGCGGCAACACCGTCTCCGAGACCACCTGCCAGGACCAGGCCGCGCAGAAGTGCTCCACGACGTACACGACGTACCTGCCCGACGACACGAGCACGCAGCTCAGTCCCGACCCCAAGAACGACCTGGTCGCCACCGTGCGGGACGGGCGGTCGTCGGGGCCGTCCGACGACACGTACAAGACGTCCTATACCTACGACGACGACGGTAACCGCACCGCAGTGACGACACCTCCGGTCGCCGGGTTCCCGAACGGCCGTACAACCAAGATCTCCTACACCGACGGCACCACGGTCGCCGCCGCCGACTCCGGGTTCGCGCCCACCGGGCTGCCGTACAAGACGGTGTCGCCCGGCGGAGCCGCCAACACGATCAGCTACTTCCACACCGGCGACGTCGCCTCGGTCACCGATGCCGGCGGCAAGATCACAAGGTTCACCTACGACGGCCTCGGCCGGATGCTGACCAGCACCGAGGTGTCCGACACCTATCCCGCCGGCCTGACGACGTCCTACGCCTACAACACGATGGGCCAGGTCGTCACCGAGACCGCCCCGCCCGTCACGAACCGGGTGACCGGCGCTGTCCACACGGCCCAGACGACCAGGGTCTACAACGCCAACGGCGACGTCACGTCGGAGACCGTCGCCGACACCACCGGTGGTGACGCCTCACGCACCACCCTCACCGGCTACAACGCGCACGGCCAGATCATCTCTCGCACCGACCCGCTCGGCAGAGCCACCGAGTACACCTACGACGCCTACGGCAACAAGGCGACGGAGAAGAGCCCCGGCGGCATCACCGTCGCCTACACCTTCAACCCCTCCGGGCAGGAGCTGACCCAGACCCTCAAGAACTACACCGGCGACCCGAACGCCCCGCAGGCCGCCGGAGACTTGGTGGAGTCCTCCCGTTCCTACGACCCGGCCGGACGGCTCGCCGCGCTGACCGACTCGATGGGCAACACCTCGTCCTACACCTACACCGACAACGGCCTGGTCACGGCGATCACGCGCACCGACGCGGACGGCAACTCGCCCTTCGTCGAGCGGTCCACCACCTACGACGCAGCGGGCAACCCGATCCAGCAGGTGACCAACAACGGGGCGACGGTCACCACCGCGACCCTGGACGCCGCCGACCGTCCCACCAAGACCGTCGTCGACCCGGACAAGGAACGCCGCACCACCACGACCTCCTACACCCCGGACGACCAGGTCGCGCAGCGCGTCCAGACCGACCTCGACGGCTGGTGGTACTCGACGTCCTTCACCTACGACCCGATGGGACGGATGACCAGCCGCGTCCTCGGCGGCGACCATCCCGACCATCCGGTCGCCTGGTGGAAGCTCGATCAGACGTCCGGCGAGTCCGTGCCCGACTCCTCCGGCGTCGGCAACGACGCCCACGTCGGCACTGGGGTCACCTGGGCCGACCAGGGCGCGGTGTTCCCGGGCACCGCCGGCCAGGAGATCGCCACCAACGGTCCCGTCCTGGACACTTCGCAGAGCTTCTCGGTGTCCGCCTGGGTGGATCTCGCCGCCACACCGTCGACCGGGTTCCAGACCGTGGCCAGCCAGGACGGGGAACACGCCAGCGGCTTCTTCCTCCAGTACGACGGAGCCGACGGAAAATGGGCGTTCAGCAGGGTTGCGACCGATACTGACGGCGCAGCCGGCATGCGCGCCCTGTCCACGACCAAAACGCCGTCCGCCGGCACTTGGACGCACCTCGTCGGTGTCTTCAACGCCGAAGACGGCTCGATGACCCTCTACGTCGACGGCACCGCGGACGGCACGGCCATCGACTCCACGCCGTTCAACGCGCCGGGCCCGCTGGTCATCGGCCGTGGCCAGTACAACAGCGCCGTGACGGACCTGCTCAACGGGTCGGTCTCCAACGTGCAGGTCTATGACCGCATACTCAGCGCCGACGAGGTGTCCTCGCTGTACGGCAAGGGCCGCGACGGAGGCACCGTCCACTCGTGGCACACCGCGACGACCACCTGGGAGCTCGACCAGCGCGGGCTGCCCACGAAGATGACCGACCCCAAGGTCCGCAACACCCACTACACCTACGACGAGGCGGGCCGTCTCGCGGTCACCAGCCTGCCGACCATCAACACCGAGACCGGCGGCGGCACCCCGGTGGTCGCGCATCCGATCGTGACGACCGGTTACGACACCTTTGGAGAGAAGACCGAGCTCCAGGACCCGGACGGCAACGTCAGCACCATCGCCTATGACGCCGCCAGGCAGCAGGTCAGCACCACCCTGCCCGACTACACGCCGCCGGGCGGGACGAGCCCGATCACCGCGGTCGCCACCCGGGCCTACGACCTCGACGGCAAGGTCACCGACGTCACCGACCCGCTCGGCAAGACCACGCACTTGGCCTACACCCAGCTCGGCGACGTCGCCACGGTCACCGACGCGTCCGGGGGCGTCACCAAGACGGTGTACGACACCAACGGCGACGTGCTGTCGACCACGACGCCGACCGGGGCGCAGACCCAGCAGACCTACGACCACCTGGGACGCACCCTCACCAGCACGGTGCTGGACCGCCTCCCCTCGCCGACCGCCGCCACGACGACGTACTCCTACACCGCCTCCAACGACAACCGGGGCGGGACGTGGCTGTCGGGCGAGACCACACCCGACGGCGCCACGACCTCCTACGGCTACGACCACATGGGGGAACTGGTCAAGGTCACCGACCCTGCCGGGGCCCTCACCCAGTACCGCCGCAACCTGCTCGGCCAGGTGACCAAGGAGATCCGCGACGACGGCACCGCGACCCGCTACACGCTGAACCAGTTCGGCGAGGCCACCACGACCAAGGAGCTCGACACCGACGGGAGCACGCTGGCGGTCGTGTCCGCCGCCTACGACTCGATGGGGCAGCCGGTCTCCACCACGGATGCACGCGGCCACACCACCACCTTCACCCGCGACGGCGTCGGCAACATCACCTCCGAGGTGCAGCCGGTCGACGCCACCCACTCGATCACCACGTCGTTCGGCTACGACGCGGCTGGCAACCGCACTCGCTTCACCGACGGGCGCGGCAACTCGTGGATCTACGGCTACAACACCTGGAACAAGCCGGAATCGGTTCTCGAACCGGCCACCGCCACCTACACCTCCGCCGGTGACCGCACGTCCACCGTCGCCTATGACGCCGCCGGACGTCCCGTCACCAGCACGCTGCCCGGCGGCGTGACCGTCACGACCGGCTACGACGACCTCGGCCGGGTGACCAACCAGTCGGGCACCGGAGCCGACGCGCCCACACCCGACCGGACGTTCACCTACGACCACGACGGCCGCATGCTGACCGCCGCGACCTCGGCGGCCGGGAGCGCCCCGGCCACCAGCGAGACGTTCGCCTACAACGACCGCGGCCTGCTCCTCACCGCGTCCGGTTCCGCAGGCGCCAGTTCGTTCGCCTACAACAACGACGGCCTGCCCACGTCCCGCGCCGACGCGGCCGGGACGACCACCTACTCCTACGACGTCGCCGACCGGCTGTCCACGCTCGCGGACCCGGCGACCGGCACCACCCTCACCTACGGCTACGACGACCTCTCCCAGCTCACCTCGATCGCCTACGGCTCGGGCGGCAACACCCGCGCCTACAGCTATGACCACCGGCACCGCCTCACCGGCGACACGCTGAAGACGTCCGCCGGCGCCGCCATCGCGTCGATCGCCTACGGCTACGACGAGAACGGCAACGAGACGTCCAAGACCACAACTGGATTCGGCGGCACCGTCCAGAACACCTATGCCTACGACTGGGCGAACCGCCTCACGAGCTGGGACAACGGCACCGCCGTCACGCCGTACGAATACGACGACTCCGGCAACCGCACCCGCGTGGGCGCCGACGTCTACACCTACGACGCCCGCGACCAGCTCACCTCCGACGGCACGAACACCTACGCCTACACCGCGCGCGGCACACTCTCCGCGCAGACCACGCCCGCCCAATCGCTCACCGCCACCAGCGACGCGTACGGGCAGCAGGTCACCGTCACCGCCCCCGCAGGCACCCAGACCTACGTCACCGACGCGCTCGGGCGCGTCATCACCGCCGGCTCGACGGCGAGCCCGAACCGCACGTTCGCGTATTCGGGAACGGCCAACACGCTCGCGTCCGACGGCACCAACACCTACACCTGGACTCCGGACGACTCCCTCGTAGGCATCGGCACCCCCGCCGGCGGCAGCGGTGTCCTGGCCTACCTCGACCAGCATGACGACGTCGTCGGCAACTTCACCGCGACCGGCGCCGCCCTCGCCGGCTCCGCCACCTATGACCCGCTCGGCAACGCCACCAACAGCACCACCATGTCCGGGCGGCTCGGCTACCAGTCCGGCTGGACCGACGACACCACCGGCAAGGTCAACATGGCCGCCCGCTGGTACAACCCGGCCGTCGGCCAGTTCCAGAACAAGGACACCGTCGCCCTCAACCCGATCCCCGACCCGGCACAGGCGAACCCGTTCGCCTACGTCGGCGACAACCCGCTGCTCGGCACCGACCCGACCGGTCACTGCTGGAGCGGCTTCGGCCTGGTCTGCAAGGCCGCGAGCGCGATCAACCGCCACGTCATCCAGCCGGTATGGAACGTCATCAAGTGGGGCGCCCACAAGGTGCAGCAAGGGGTCTCGTGGACGGTTCGCCATGCCGCGCACGCCATTACCGAGTCCTTCAAGTCTCTCGGACGCCAGTTGCGGGTCCTGGCCCAGGAGATCAAGGACCTGAAACATGAACTGCACCAGCAGATCGTGCGCGCGAAAGCCGCGGCGAAACGCGCCGCCCAACGAGCACGAAAAGCCGCGGCACGAGCCAAGAAACGCGCGATAGACGCCTACAACAAGGCGTACAACCTCGGGAAGTACTCCGTCAGCAAGCTCCAGAAGGCCGTCCACACCAGCGCCACGTTCGTCAAGCACCATGGCGCCGCCATCGCGTCCATCGCTCTGGCGACGGTGACCTTCATCGGCTGCGAAGCGGTCGTCGGCGTCCCCACCGCCGGCGTGGGCGCCGTCGCGGGCGCCGCCGGCTGCGGAATGCTCGCCGGCATGGTCGGCGGCGCCATCGACCAGGGCGCCAAGTGCATGAAGGGCCAGAAGGGCGCCTGCTCCGCCGGCTCGTTCGGCAAGTCGGTCCTGATCGGCGGCATAGGCGGCGCCATCGGCGGTGCGCTCGGCGGAAGCCTGGGCGGCAAGCTGGCCCAATCCGCCTTGGGCAGGATCCTTCCCCGCGTGGCCACGGACGCCCTGGAGGGCGCCGCCATCGGCGGCCTGTCCGGAGGTGCCACCGGCGCCCTCGACTACGGCCTGTCCTGCCGCGAACGCTCAGGTGGCTGCACCTGGTCCGGCGCCGCAGGCGCCGCAGGCACGGGCGCCGCCTTCGGTGCCATAGGCGGCGCCGCCCTAGGTGCCGCCGGGGGGCGCCTGGCCCGCTCCAAGTGCCACAGCTTCACCGCGGCCACCCCGGTCCTGATGGCCGACGGCTCGTCCAAAGCGATCAGCAAGATCAAGGTCGGTGACAAGGTCGTGGCCTCCGTCCCCGACGGCCGCACCGAAACCCACAAGGTCGAGCGCGTCATCGTCACCCGTACCGACCACGACTTCGTCGACCTGACCATCGCGACGAGCCACCCGGGCCGCGGCCCCCCGGCCACCCTGACGACCACCGCGACCCACCCCTTCTACGACATCACCCAGTCGGCCTTCGTAGACGCGGCCCACATCAAGCCGGGCGACAAACTCCAGCAACCCGACGGCACCACCGCCACCGTCACCAAGGCCCACCGCTACACCGCAACCCAGGTCACCTACGACCTGACCATCAACGGCCTCCACACCTACTATGTAGAAGCCGGCGCCACCCCCCTCCTCGTCCACAACTGCGAGTTCAGCGACCGAGCTACCGAGATCAACGCTGTGCTGGACGACGGCACACCCGCTGGGAGGATACTTGCGAAGAACGGAACAACTGCGGTAACGAGGGCTCAGAAGCCGAACGGTGACTACGTCGATGTCGTCGCCACAAACGGAGGTGGGCTTTCCGAAGGGCAGTTGGCAAGCCTGAGAACCAATGGCAATATTCCGGAGGTCGCCGCAGCGAACGACCCAAGTCTGCATGCGGAGTTGAACGCCCAGCAGTACATCGATGCTCAGGGCTGGAGCAAGGTAGCCGGTGGAACCAACAGGAACACATGTCCATGGTGTGAGAACGGGATTCGCGACGCAGGTGGTCGCCTCACTGGCCCCAGTCTGTGGCGTCAACGTATCCAGTTCATGCTCAACGGCCAACTGCGGACGAGGTATCCGTTCGGGCAGAGGTCGTACGAATATGGATCTGATGGCTGAGTCATGAAACGTTTGAACGAGAGCTTGTCCGATCAGGCCAAACGACAGTTGTCCTATGCTCGTTTAGCCGGGTACGCGACGATCGCTGTCAATTGGCCCGAAGAGGAATCACCGGGCGGTTGGCTGCCGAGAATTGACGGGGCTCTCCGAGTGGTGTTGACCGAGGTGGCCGGTGGCGAGTGGTCGTCAGAGGATACTCGTTTTCTGGCCGAGGTGGAGTCGCGAACGATCGAATACCTCGATGATTTCGATGAAGAGCCGATCGGTATCATGTATTATTCCTACTTCGCCGTTCTGCTCGTTCTGATGGGGCTGCCGGTCCTGGCAGGGGGTGACCCTGGCGCGAAGATAGTCAACTCACTCTGGGAGTACTCAACGAGATTCGCAAGCCACGTCGATTGGGAACTCCTCAAGAGTCGGATCTTGACAGAGGAGCCGGACACCTTCCAGAAACATGAGGAACGGCTCTGGTTGCAGGCCTCTCGTCTTAATGACGATTCGGTTAATGAATTCGATGCGCTCGTCATGGCCTCGCGCAAGTTGGCCGTCGATTCTCTTCAGGTGCTGTCTCTTGCTTTTCGGGATGAGGCCACGGCGGATTATATCGTCGTTTCTGAAGATGCCGGGCAGGCTCCGCCTATAGAAGCGACACAGCAAGAATCTCAAGGGTTGAGAATGATGCATGGTAGCTCGATCTACACGAATCGAATGGACGATGCGTATCGCATATACTTCGAACGGCCGACGTATCTCTACGTTTGGGGATCAGGGGAGGCCCTGGCTGATTTTCTTCAAAAAAACGCGAACGTACGGACTCTTGTCGACTCGCGAAGGCCGGATGGGATGGTCGTCGATGGCGCGTCGTTCATAGTAAATCCCGTCGATTCGACTTCGTCCTGGTGAATGCCATTGGGCGCTCACACCCAGCGAGTCGCAGTTCGTGTCACAAGAGGACGGCAGCCTGCTGGACGGTGTCGCGGTCACGAAGGGCGCCAAGTGCGTGGAGGGCTAGAAGGGCGCCTGCTCGGCGGGCTCGTTCGGCAAGTCGGTCCTGATCGGCGCCATAGGCGGCGCCGCCCTAAGGTCGGTGACAAGGTCGTGGCCTCGGTCCCCGACGGCCACACCGAAACCCACAAGGTCGAGCGCGTCATCGTCACCCGCACCGACCACGACTTCGTCGACCTGACCATCGCGACGAGCCACCCGGGCCGCGGCCCCCCGGCCACCCTCACCACCACCGCGACCCACCCCTTCTACGACATCACGCAGTCGGCCTTCGTAGACGCGGCCCACATCAAGCCGGGCGACGAGCTCCAGCAGCCCGACGGCACCACCGCCACCGTGCAGAAGGTCCACCGCTACACCGCAACACAGGTCACCTACGACCTGACCATCAGCGGCCTCCACACCTACTATGTAGTCGCCGGCACCACCCCCGTCCTCGTCCACAACTGCAACGTCGTGCTCGGGCAGAAGGCGACTGGCACTGATCGATTGGCGCAATCATTGCGCACCGGTGGCCGGAAGGTCGACGATTACGTCTACGCTGAGGACGGCACGTGGCAGAAGCCGGTGATGAGCGCAATTCGGGATCCGCGTGTCAAACTGCACATCAACCTACCTGACAGAGACTTCATCGGCGCAGCACAGCGTGGTCTCAATAATGCCGGCGGGGCTACAGACATGGAGATGGGTTGGGTGGCGCGAGCGGTGACCAACGGCGAGCGGAGTTGGGATTCGATCACCTGGTACAAGTCCAATGGTGATGGCTTCGATGCATTCAGCCTGCCGGAGCCGGACTGGGGTCAAAGCTTCACCAGGAATATGGGCCCAAAGAGGGGACCTGTCACTGCTCCCCCAAGGGGATTCATCAACGATGGTGATCCATACTGCTCTTGTGGTGGCTGATGGAGGACCTCTATGGCCGACGATGCGTTCCGTGTGATCCAAAACCGCTATCCGGAACTCGTGGAGCACGGCGGGCTTGGTGGGGCCTTGCAATGGGTCGCACAAATGCACGGTATCGTCCTGGGATCGCTCGCATCACCCTATAAGGGAGGGGTGGGCGAACTCGTCACCGCAAGCATCGATGGAGTAAGAGGCATCGTCATAGTAAGTGCCGACCTTGATGAACGATACTTTCATGTCTCCATCAGGCGAAAAACTGTGCTGATCGCAACCGGTGAGACCAGCGAACTGCTCAAGGTCGTGAAGTTGGCCGAGGCGTGGGAGAGGGGAGCTTCGCACGCTGACCTGAGATTCGCTTTCCCATTCTTGGAAATCACGGCGCTGGCCCGGGTGTTGGCGAGTCCGGATCCGGTGGCGGCCCAGTGGGAGTGGTTGCGGGAAGCTCCCGAGATGGCTGTGGACCGGGACATGGTGGATCCTGCTTACGAGAACTCGGTGCTTCGTTCATGCTTTCCAGATCTCAGCCATCGAGTCCTCAGCTTGTCGAGTTCCTTCTGCGACCGGCGAGACGAGGTGCGCATCTCATCCCAAGATGATGGCCGAAGTTTTACCGTAGAGCAGGCGGGGTGGGATGGGCGGATGGAATGTACGTCCATTGCTGAAGCCGTTATCGTGGCCGCTGAATTCGTGAGTTCAATGCGCACGAACTGAGCTTCAATCCTGTCGTCAAATTGACGTGCTCTTGTTTTGGCTATTCGAGGACGACGGTAGTCGGGTCGCCTGGAGTATCAGGACCGTTATGTAGTCGCCGGCACCACCCCCGTCCTCGTCCACAACTGCCCGCCGTATCCCAACTGGGAATACGATGATGCGAAGCCCCTCGACATCGCAGACAAGGAGGCTTCTGGATTCAGCCCTCCACCCCTGGTTCCGCGGAGTTCGATCGCCAGATAGCCCAAGACGGCAGAGTGCTTTTCGGAGTGCGGACCGATGGAAGTCTAGTTACGCTCCCGAAGTACTCGGTACCTGGCCACCAAGACTCTATGCCGCTCAGTCATGGTGCTCTCAACGGAATGGTGAGCAAGTAAGAGGACTTGCTGGACGCGGCAGGTGGAGCCACGATACGGAAGGTTTCTGGTGGATATGTAGGGGAGTATCTAAGTAACTTCAGTGGGCACTTCTGGCCAGAAGCGTCCTCCTTCGCGCTGGCGCGTGCGAAATTCGCCGAGCACGGCATCCTGTTGCCGGATTCGGTCGTAAAGCTGTTTACTTTCGGATCGCGGTAGTCGTAGTCGAGCACTCCCGATGAGGTCCTATGAAGAGTCCCACCTCCATTGCCGAATGGGGCGTGGAGTTCGAGGCACTGCTGGACGCCGCGCTTGCCATTTTCTGCCAGCGATGGAACCCGCCGAGCGCCCCAGAGAAGATCGCCGTAGACCCGGTTCATAATCTTGCTTGGAGGTGTAATCGGAAGCGAACCTCCCTGGTGGCCAGCCTTGGCGAAAGACCTGAACTGGTTCGCGCGAACGAGGCTCTTCTGCTCCGGGTTGCCGTACATGATCTAAACCCGAGCTTCAATCGCTATCTGATCGACTCCATCGCAAAAGCGACCGGCCTGAACGGTGTCCATAATGCGATAATCGACTACCTGGAGAACGGTACGATCGTAGAGAAGTTCGGTGCGGTGAGGGCTTGGTATTCGGCGCAGCCTGGATTGCATTACCCTACCGTGCATGCCTATGACGAGGGGACACCTTCGGTGGCGAGCTCCGTGGCTTACGGTGATTGGATGGAGCTATGGCCACAATATAAGGAGGCTTGCCGGCGCGCCGTGCAGTCTTGCGTGAATCCAGAGGTGCGAGATCGGCTAGTCGAAGACATGAACGCTTTCGCCGAGATCAGGGAGATCGGCACTCAGTAGGCCTCCGGTCCTGCGCCGAAATGGCGACCGGCGGCGAGTTCTTTGGGGGCTTCGGCCCACCCGTAGGGCTTCTGCCCTTCGATGAGGCGTGCGGGATAGCCGGTGCGGGCGCCGGGCGAGGACGGCTCAGTTATCACAGCCAAATTCGACTCCGCGTTCGGCGACGAGGCCATCGATCGGAAGCTTGGATTGACGAGATTCGGCAAGGACGAAGCAGAGCGGCAAGCGGCTGTCGCCAAGCATCCTGGATTCCAGGCGGTATATGAGCTGCCTTCTCAGAAGAAGGTTGACCAGGCTAACGCGCTCCTCGCCGAGTGGGGAGTAACGGGAATTCTGGCCCGAGTGGGGGATTGGTGATCCGTGGTGGCAGAATACATCCTGAAGGCGCTCCTTTCGGTCGTGGCGATGCTTGAGGATGCAACGAAGTTCGGAATGGATTCTCATGCCGCGGTGAACGCCCTGGAGAACGTAGGATTCGAGCTCGATCAGATGAACGATGCTGAGCGCCGGGAATTCGCTGAGATTCTCCAGCGTATTGCGGCTTCGGCCGACCCCGCTCAGAGAGAGTGGGTGCGCAATGTTCCGCGAAACCTCGGAATCGACTCTTGAAAGCCCTGGGATGGTAAACGCTGCCAGCGCGCCGATCAGGACCTCATGACCTGACCATAGCGACCAGCCGCGATCTCTCGGCCGCGCCGGCCGCCGCAGGCACCCACTCGTCTACGACATCGCGTAGTCGGCCTTCACGCGCGCGGCCCGGTGCGCGGGGATATCGCGGGGAGTTCCACGGTGATGTGGAGGCCGCCTGTTGGGCGGGGGGTGAGGGTTAGGGTGCCGTCGTGGGCGTGGGCGATTGTTTTGACGATCGCCAGGCCGAGACCGACGCCGGCTTGGTCGGTGTGCATGCGTTCGGTGCCGCGCTGGAAGGGTTCAGTGAGCGTCGCGGCGAGGTGCGGGGTGACCTTCTCGCCCGTGTTCTCGACGGTCAGGACGACGGTCGTAGGGCGGACGCCTGTCTTTACCCACACGGTGCCCTGACCGGGCAGGTTGTGGACGATCGCGTTGTGTACGAGGTTCGTGGTCAGCTGCAGGAGGAGCGCGTGTGAGCCGATGGCGGGGGCGAAGTCGCCGGAGGACTCGAGGGTGACGCCGTGCTTTTCCGCCAGAGGCAGGAGCGTCTCCGTGGCCTCCTCCGCGAGAAGGGAGAGGTCGACGTTCTCCCGGGTGAAGGACCGCTGGTTGGCGCGGCTGAGCAGGAGCAATGCCTCGGTGAGGTCGATCGCCCGGGTGTTGACGGTGTGGAGGCGTTCGATGATCTCGCCGGTGTCGCGTGCCGGATCGGTGCGGGCCACGTCGAGAAGCGTCTTCGAGATCGCCAGTGGGGTGCGCAGTTCGTGTGAGGCGTTGGCCGCGAACCTCTGCTGTTCGGCGGCGAATCTCTGCTGTTCGGCGACGTGTGCTTCGAGCCGCGCGAGCATCATGTCGAAGGCGTCGGCGAGTTCGCGGAACTCGTCCTTGCGGCCAGGCAGCAGGATCCGTTGGGAGAGCGCTCCGGTCGAGGCCATGCGTGTGGCGTCCGTGATCCGGGACAAAGGGGCGAGCATGCGGTCGGCGAGGATCCATCCGCCCAGGAGGCCGAACACCAGCAGGAACGCCATCACGATGACCACGACCGGGACGAACGAACGCAGGATGAGGCGGCGGTTGATGAAGAAGTGACCGTCGGAGTAGACCGCGCCACGGGGCAGGCCCCACAGGAAGAAGGCCCCCACGGCGGTGAGTATCAAGGCACCGGCGAGCATGAGGAACCCGGCGTAGCTGAGGGTGAGTTTGAGGCGGACGCTCATGCCGGGCGCCCTATCCACGCTCCGCTCCTTCACGTCCGGGGCCCGGCGGTGTGTCGATGCGGTAGCCGACGCCCGGCACGGTGGCGATGATCGAGGGTTCGCCGAGACGCTTGCGCAGTGCCGAGACGGTGATGCGAACGGCGTTGGTGAACGGGTCGGCGTTCTCGTCCCATGCCCGTTCCAGGAGTTCCTCCGCGCTGACGACCCCGCCTTCGGCGGCGACGAGCACTTCGAGGACGGCGAACTGCTTCCTGGTCAGCGCGACGTAGCGGCCGTCCCGGTAGACCTCCCTGCGGAACGGATCCACGCGCAGACCTGCGATCTCCCGCACGGGCGGCCTGCTGTGGGCGCGCCTGCGGTCGAGTGCCCTGAGCCTGAGCGCGAGTTCCTGCAGTTCGAAGGGCTTCGTCAGGTAGTCGTCGGCGCCGAGCTCGAACCCGGAGGCCTTGTCGTCGAGACGGTCGGCCGCGGTGAGCATGATGATCGGCATGCCGCTGCCGGAGGCCACGATGTGCGCGGCGATCTCGTCACCGGACGGCCCGGGGACATCGCGGTCGAGGATCGCGATGTCGTACGCGTTGACGCTCAGCAGTTCCAGCGCGGTGTCGCCGTCACCCGCGATGTCGGCCGCGATCGCCTCCAGGCGGAGGCCATCGCGGATGGCCTCCGCCATGTAGGGCTCGTCCTCAACGATCAGCACACGCATGCTCTCGAGGTTACGAGCCGACGCATATTGTCGGCGTATCGAAATCCCCATACGCGCTGGCAACGCGTGGTCGCCTTGGCTGGCGGCATGACTCGAACCCCACCAACGGCGCGGATGACGGCTCGCCGGATTCGCCGGCTCCTCGTCGCAGCCCTGATATCTTCGATGACCGGTTCCCCGCCGTCCGCAACCTTGATCCGGGGCTGCTCAGGGCCCTTCGCCAGGCCGCGACGGACGCCGCGGACGATGACGGTGTCACGTTCTACGTCAACAGCGGCTGGCGTTCCCCGGAGTACCAGAACCGGCTGCTGCGCGACGCGGTCTCCAAGTACGGGTCCGAAAAGGAGGCCGCCCGATGGGTGGCCACCGCGGCCACGCCCCTTCATGTGTCCGGGGACGCGGTCGACATTGGCCGCCCCGCTGCGGCGTCGTGGCTGTCTCGACATGGTGCCGAGTACGGGCTGTGCCAGATCTACAGGAATGAACCCTGGCACTACGAGATGCGTCCCGAAGCGATCGATCGCGGCTGCCCGCCTATGTACGCCGACCCCACTCAGGACCCGAGGATGCAGCAGTGACCGGTAGTGAACGAACTCAGACGACGATGGCGCAGGCGGACACTGCGGACACGGGGGACGCGACGGACACGGCGGAGACCGGACGAGTCGGCGCCGGGACCCGCCGCACGGCCATCCGCCGGGTGATTCGTGTCGCCTCGCAGCCGGGGCCTTGGAAGCGCGGCCGGGTCCTCGCGGCGCTGGCGCTGCTGCTCGGCCTGTTCATGCTGCTGCACGCGAACATCCCGAACCGGGTCGGCAACCTCGGCAGCCTTGTGGAGACGTTCCTGCCGTGGTTCGGCCTGCTCATCCCGGCACTGCTGGCCGGGGCGCTGTGGCGCCGGTCCGCCTCCGCCGTGGCCGCGTTGCTGGTGCCGGTCGTGGTGTGGCTGCACCTTTTCGGCGGGCTGCTCGGCGACAAGTCCGACTCGGGGGGCGATCTCACCGTGGCCAGCCACAATGTCCGCGCCGACAATCCCGACCCGTCCGGCACCGCCCGCGCCTTGGCCGCGTCCGGCGCGGACGTGCTGGCACTGGAGGAACTGGCCGAGCAGGCACGGGGTACGTATGAGAAGGAGTTGGCGAAGGCGTACCCGTACCACGCGGTACTGGGCACGGTCGGGCTGTGGAGCAGGCTCCCGCTGTCCGACACCCGGCCGGTCGACATCCAGACGGACTACGGGCCGTTGGCGGCCACCAAGCCGGCCGACGTGAAGGCGGGCTATCTCCGGGCGCTGCGCACCACGGTGGCCACCGACCGCGGCCCGCTGGCGGTGTACGTGGCCCATCTGGGGTCCGCGCGTGTGAATCCCAGGGCGGGCTTTTGGACGGTCCACCGCGAAGGAACGCGCAGGCACTCGGCAAGGCCATCGCCGCCGAGAAGAACAAACGGGTGGTGCTGCTCGGCGACTTGAACGGCACCATGGACGACCGCGCGTTCGCCGGCCTCACCTCGCAGATGCGCTCGACCCAGGAGACGGCCGGTGGCGGCTTCGGTTTCACCTGGCCGGCGACGTTTCCGGTGGCGCGCATCGATCAGATTTTGGTCAAAGGCGTCGAGCCGGTGAATTCGTGGACGCTGCCCGCCACCGGCAGCGACCACCTTCCCGTCGCAGCCGCTATCAACTTCTAACAGTCAGGGATCTCGTTGTTCCAGCAAGGTCAGCAGCCGGGTCGCCTGGCCCGCCATGACATTCGCGCGGATCTGCGGATCGCCCCTGTCGTTGCCCATGATCCGCAGCAGCCAGAACGCGGCGAGAAGGCGCCGGCAGTTCTTGAGCTTGCCGACTTCCGCTGAGTCCAGGTCGAAACGTTCCAGGACGTCCTCCATGCCGGGGCCGTTCGCCGTCCGTACCGAAATGTGCTCGGCCAGTTCGGCCAGCTCGTAAGGACGGTCGCTGCGGCCGGAGTACTCGAAGTCCACGAGGCGGACTTCGGTGCCGTCCCAGAGGAAGTTGGCCAGGTTTCCGTCGCCGGTGCCGAACACGGGCTGTCCCGGACGTCCGAGCATGGCCTCAAGCGCGGGCTGCCGGAGCCAGACTTCCGCCCCGCGGAGCGCCTCGGTCACCGTCGGGTCGTTGGCAGGACGCTGAACTGCCGCGCACCACGTGCGAACCTGTTTCAGGAGTTCGAGCGAATGCCCTGCGCGGGCCGGCAATTCCGTCAGCGTGCGCAAGGGGATCGCTTCCTGGACGCGCGCGACCGCGTCGGCCACCGCCACGGCCAAGTCCGCAACGGGCCCGTGCTCTAGAGGAGTGCCGCTCAAGCGGGACATCACCACGGTCGGCGGCTCCGCGTCCAGGTCGGCACTGATCGGCGCGGGTGCGATACCTGGGGCATGCGCATGCAGCAGAGTCAAAGCCCGCCATTCGCGGTGAGGCTCGTCATTGCCGCGCGAGCGGTAGCGCTTGATCACCACATCGGGCCGCATTTCGACGGCGTGTGTGCTCGACGGCGCGTCCACCAATAGCTCCTAATCTTGGGCTTCTGCCGCAGCCCCCCGGCCACTCTCACCACCACCGACACCCGCCCCTCGCCGCAGCAGGGCGCCGGTCCGGCTGCCGGCTCGGGCCGTTGTACGCGGAACGCGGTCGCGGGCCGGCACGTCCAAGATCGGGATCAGCCGGACCGGACGAGGGTGGGCGATGAGCTTCGATCTGTGGGTGTGGCGCGAGGAGCAGCCGGTCACGGCCGACGCGGCCTTGCTCAAGTACAGATGGTTGACCTCGGAGGAGGAATGGTCCGGACCCGAGCCGGAGATGGTCCACGACGAACGTATCAGCGCGTTCCACGCGGAGATCCTGAGCGTGTATCCCGCTCTGGAGGACGTCGCCGAAGGGGACTCTCCCTGGAGCATGACACCGTCTCTGGAACCCAGCGGCTGCGTGGCCATGTGCATGGGCTACGCCGAGTCCGGGGAGGCCGCGCCCGTCATCGTCGAGACGGCCATGCGGCACGGGCTGGTCTGCTTCGATCCCCAGGTCGTCCGCGTCCACAACCCGCCGGAGATCGTCAACAGCGACGGCCTGCACCTGGTCTTCTTCGACGGCGGGACCGTCAACGAGCCCAGTTCGCAGGACCTGCCCCGGCTCCTGCGCTTGATCACCGACCGGAACTGGTTCGCCTACCTCGACGCCCGGCCCGGCTGGTACGTCCAGGCCGGGCTCGGTGAGCGGGCCGGCGGGGCACCGGAGGGGATGTACGGCGTGGAATACCGGGAAGGGTCGGCCGACCGCCATTTCCGCTACGTGACCGGCGACTTCGGTGAGATGGTGAACGCCTTCCAGGGTTTCGTCGACGGCCGTGACGACTGGAAGGCCGACTTCACCAGGCATGACCCCTCCTGAGAACGGGCGCTCCGGCCCATCCGCCCAGCTGGCCGAACGGTTGAGGGGTCAGCAGGTCGTCAGTAGCCGGCTGCGGAGTTTGCTCGTTGCTGGGCGGCGGTAGGGCCTGCCACTACCGTGTTCGCCTTATAAGGGAGATTATGACGGATCTTTCCTTCAGTGACCGGACCGACTTCGACAATGCCGAGCGTGGGCTGATCGCCTCCATGTCCCCGGGGGTCGTGCGGGACCACTCCGGCACGGTCGTCTGGGACGGCGACGCGTTCGCGTTCCTCGACGGTCCGGCGCCCGAGGCCGCGAACCCGTCGCTGTGGCGGCAGTCGCAGTTGTGCGCCAAGCAGGGCCTGTTCCAGGTGACCGACGGGATCTACCAGGTCCGGGGCCTGGACCTGTCGAACATGACGCTCGTGGAGGGCGAGCGGGGCGTCATCGTCATCGACCCGCTCGTGTCGGCGGAGACCGCGGCGGCGGCGCTCGACCTCTACCGCGAGCACCGGGGTGACCGTCCGGTGACCGCGATGATCTACACGCACTCCCATGTGGACCATTTCGGCGGCGCCGAGGGCGTCATTCCGCCCGGGAATCCCGACGGGATCCCGATCCTCGCTCCCGCCGGGTTCCTGGAGCACGCCGTCTCCGAGAACGTGTACGCGGGGGTCGCGATGGCGCGCCGGGCCGTCTACCACACCGGCTTCATGCTGCCAGTGGGCCCTGAGGGGATGATCGGGACGGGCCTGGGGCAGACGGCCTCCACAGGGAGGGTCGGCCTCATCCCGCCGAACCGTGACATCACCAGGTCGGGGCAGGAGGAGCGGCTCGACGGGGTGCGGATCGTCTTCCAGCTCACCCCGGGCACCGAGGCTCCGGCCGAGATGAACTTCCACTTCCCCGACCACCGCGCCCTGTGCCTGGCGGAGAACGCCACCCACAACCTGCACAACCTGCTGACACTGCGCGGCGCCCTGGTGCGCGACGCCCGGGTGTGGTCGCGGTACCTGGACGAGGCCATCGAGCTGTTCGCCGAGGGGACCGATGCGGCGTTCGCCTCGCACCACTGGCCGACCTGGGGCCGGGAGGAGATCGTCGCGTTCCTGTCCGGCCAGCGCGACCTGTACGCCTACCTGCACGACCAGACGCTGCGCCTCACCAACCAGGGGTACACGGGCATCGAGATCGCCGAGATGATGGAGTTGCCGCCCGCGCTGGAGACGGCGTGGCATGCCCGCGGCTACTACGGCTCGGTGTCCCACAACGTCAAGGCCGTCTACCAGCGGTACATGGGCTGGTTCGACGGCAACCCGGCCCACCTCTGGGAGCATCCTCCGGTGGAGGAGGCCAAGCGGTACGTGGAGTGCATGGGCGGCACCTCCAAGGTCCTGGCGCTCGCCCGCGACTACAGCGAGCGCGGCGACCTGCGCTTCGCCGCGACGCTGCTCAACCACGCGGTCTTCGCCGACCCCGGCAACGACTACGCCAGGAACGCCCTCGCCGAGGTCTACCAGGCGCTCGGGCAGGGCGCGGAGAACGGCACCTGGCGCAACTTCTACCTGACCGGCGCGATGGAATTGCGCGAAGGCGTCAAACCCGTGCCGATGAGCATCTCCGGCGGCATGGCCGCGGGCCTGTCGGTCGAGCAGGTCTTCGACTCGCTCGCCATCCGCGTCAACGGCCCCAAGGCATGGGACGAGCATCTCACGATCGATTGGGACTTCTCCGACACCGGCGAGAAGTACCGGATGACGCTGACCAACGGCACGCTGATCCACCGCGCCCGGACGGGCGGGACGCGCGGGAACGCCGACGTGCGGTTGACGCTCACCCGTCCGGGGCTCATCGCGCTCTTCGAGGGCAAGGGCATGGACGGGATCGAGTCCGACGGCGACGCCGACAAGCTACGCCGCCTCATGGGCGTCATGGACCGGCCGGAGGAGAACTTCCCCATCGTCACGCCTTGACGTTCCGGGCCGCTTCCGCGCGGGAGGCGGCCCTCCCGCTCACCCCGTGATGGACGTGATGCCCTTTCCGACGAGCACGACGCCCAGGACGAGCAGGACGACGAACATGACGGTGGCGTTCTCGCGCACCAGCCAGTCCTTGGCCGACAGCAGCGGGGCCTGCACCTTGTCGCGCAGCGCCAGGCCGGCCAGGGCCGGTCCGGCCACCGTGACACTGCCCAGCACCACGAACACCGCGATCGCCCCGGCCGCGCCCCCTCATGGCCGGCCCCCGCCGGATCGGCCACCAGCACCACGACCGCGGTCGCGGCGGCCAGGCCGACGATCCAGCCGAGCGCCAGACCGGGCGCCGTCCGGTTCGCCGCCGGGGACATCAGCATCAGCACCACCGCGATGATCGGGATCGGGCTCAGCGCCGCACCGATCGCCGACGGGAGCAGTTCACCGATCGCCTGCCCGAAACCCATGTCCCCTCCCCCTGACGCCGGGTGCTCCCCGGCGTACCGCTCCCGCCGGGCCCGGCCGCGAGATGCCGCCCCGCCCCCGCAGACCCGGCATTCCCCACGGTGACCGGTACGAACGAACATGGTTCCTTCATGGCACTGAGGGCGTGGAGGCCGGCGGGTCCGGTTTGCCCGGCGATGGCACACTGGGGCGCGGCAGCGCGATGTGCGGACGGTCGAGTGGATGGTGGGTGGTCGGTGGCTCTGGTGCCGTCCGGTACCCCTGCGCCCCGTGCGGCCGGGGAGAAGACCGCTGGGCGTCTCCCCGGTCGGGTTCGGGAGTGGCGGCCGCCGTGGCCGCTTGATCTTCACGGCACGGTCTCGCCGCATCAGCGGGGGGCGCATGATCCGGCGTTTCGGGTTGAGCGGGACGGATCTGTCTGGCGTGCGTCCTTTACGCCTGAGGGGCCGGGGACGTTGCGGCTCCGGTGGGGCGGGGACGCCGTCGAGGCGACGGGGTGGGGGCCCGGGGCCGAGTGGCTGCTGGACGGGGTGCCCGAGCTGCTCGGTGCCGGTGATGAGCCGGACGGGTTCGTCGCGCGGCACGACGTCGTCCGGGACCAGGTCGTGAAGCGGCCCGGGTTGCGCATCGGGAAGTCGCGGCGGGTCTTCGAGGCGCTCGTGCCGGCGGTCATGGAGCAGAAGGTGCTCGCGCAGGAGGCGTGGCGCGGGTGGGGGTACCTACTGCGCCGGTTCGGGGAGCCGGCGCCGGGGGCGCCGCACCTGCGGGTTCCGCCGCCGCCGCAGGTCTGGGTCCGGATTCCCTCGTGGGAGTGGCACCGGTCCGGGCTGGAGGCCGTCCGGGCGCGGACGATCATCGGGGCCGCGCGGGTCGCGCAGCGGCTGGAGGAGGACGCCGGGGAGGCGCGGCTCAGGTCGCTGCCCGGCATCGGGGTCTGGACGGCGGCCGAGATCCGGCAGCGGGCGGTCGGCGATCCCGACGCCGTCTCCGTGGGCGACTACAACCTGCCCGGCCTGGTCGGCTGGGCGCTGGCTGGCCGCAAGGTCGACGACGCCGGGATGCTGGAACTGCTGGAGCCCTATGCCGGTCATCGGTACCGGGTCACCCGGCTGCTGGAATCGTCCGGGAGGCGCCCGCCGAGGCGCGGCCCCCGTTTGGCCGTCCGGGACTACCGGTCGTTCTGACCGGGTCGACGGCCGCGCGGCGGCGCAGCCAGAAGTTGTTCGGGGTCCAGTCGAGGCCGTCCCGGCTGTCGGCGCCGAACAGGGGGCCGAGGACGGCGAGGGCGATGAAGACGCCGAGCACGTACAGCATGGTCTTGCTCCTTTGGGATCGCTGAGGGGCGTTCCCGCGCGGGGCGATCGGTGGAGCCGGGGTGTCCGCCTCGTTCCGTCGCACTTACAGTTTGACTCCGTCCACCGTTCAGGTCCAGCGACCATTCCTGGAGGGATTGTGTAAGAATCTCTTCACCATGTTGGATCTCGGACGGCTGCGGGTGCTCCGCGAACTCAAGCTGCGCGGGACGCTCGGAGCCGTGGCCGACGTCCTCGGCTACACGCCGTCCGCGGTGTCGCAGCAACTCGCCCAGCTGCAGAAGGACGTCGGCGTCCCGGTGGTGGAGCGGGTCGGGCGGCGGCTGCGGCTGACCACGGCGGGGGAGGTGCTCGCCGAGCACGCCGAGACGCTGCTGGCGCAGGCCAGGCGGGCCGAGGAGGCGACGGTCGCGGCGAGCGGGCGGGTCGCCGGGGTCGTGCGGCTCGTGGGCTTCCAGACGGCGTTGCTGCACGTGCTGGCGCCCGCGCTGCCGCGGCTGGCCGAGAAGTATCCGGATCTCGTGGTCGACGTGCTGGACGAGGAGTTCCACCGGGTCCTGCAGGCGCTGGTGCTGCAGGAGATCGACGTGGTGCTGACCGACGAGTACTCGCATCTGCCGCGTCCGCGGAGGCCCGAGCTGACGTCCGAGGTGCTCGTCACGGAGATGATGCGGGTCGCGCTGCCCGAGGACCATCCGCTGGCGCTCAGCGGCGCCCCGGTGCGGCTGGCCGATCTGGCCGAGTGCCCCTGGGTGACCGGGCATGTCGGGACGAACCACGCCGATCTGCTGGAGCGGACGTGCGTGGAGCTGGGCGGTTTCCGGCCCCAGGTCCGGTACCGGTCGAACGACCTGCTGATCATCTTCGCGATGGTCGCGTCCGGCGGGGCGGTGTGCCTGATCCCCGACCTGGCGCTCGCCGAGCGGGAGGAGGGCATCGTCGTCCGGGACGTGGCCGACGCCCCGGTCGACCGCCGCATGGTGCTGTGGACGCGGGTGGGCGCCGAGGTGCGCCCTTCGGTGCAGGCCGTCCTCGCCGAGCTGCGCAAGTCGGCGGACGCGCTGGTCGAGCGGCGGCCCAGCTGCCTGCGCGGCGCCCCCTGATCAGGCCTTCCAGGACGTGAGCGCCTCGTCGATCTCCTTGCGGGTCGGGAGTCTGAGCGACTTCGGCGCCTTCTCCGGACGGTCGTACTCGCGTGCGTATGCGGCGGCCAGGGTGCCGTCCGGTGCGCGGAATCCCGCACGCTGAAGGATGTCGCGGGCTGAACGCGTACCCAGTGCCGCTTGGAACGCCTCCGCCGCGTCACGTCGGCGCGGGTCTTTCGTGGTCACGGCGTAGGGGTGGTCGAGCATGAGCGTGCCTTCGTCCGGCATGAGGCTCACGACCGGGTTCGGACGGTGGGCTTCGTTGTAGGCGACCACTGCCTGCTCTGTGGCGACCGCCAGTGGACGGTCGAACCGTTCGGCGCCGACCAGCTCCGCCAGGGTCGCCGTTGAACCGCTGCCCTTGCGGAGCGCTTCGGCCACGTCGGCGTCCTTGTCGACCTGCTCGACGGCGAGCACGGCGATCGTGCCGGTCATTCCGGTGCTCGGGTTGGCCGCGATCCGGTCCAAGGGGATTCCGCGTGCCTTGCCCTTGCGGAGAAGCTTCCAGCTGATGTCGACGTCCGCGTCCTTGAGTTCGTCCTCCACCGGACGGGGCGTGGCCAGTACGACCGGCGTTGAGGCCACCGACGGGGCCATCTGCGGGACGGACGTGTCCCCGCGCTCGCGGACGATGCTCAGCCACAGCGACGACTCCGGCACCCACGCGTCCACGTCACCGGATTCGTAGGCGGCGGGCACGACCGGCCGGACGCGCGCGTGGACGCAGCGCCCGCCCACCCGGTGCCTCTCCACGTTGAAGCGGGACGCCACGTCGCTCAGCGCGGGCGCGATCTCCGGCTGCGCCGCGACGGTGATCCGCACCGGCGCGCCCGAGCAGGCCGGTGTCGAGAACAGGCCGGACGCCCACGCGCCGCCGCCGGCGCCCGACAGCAGCAGCGCCGCGGCGGCCCAGACCGCCGGGCGCCCCCACAGCGGGCGTCCCTCTCCGTCCACACCCCTGTCATACCGGACCGTGCGTTCACTTGCGGCGTGTTGTTTTTTTTGTGGGGGCAGAAACAAAACAAACCCCCCGGGCACGGGGGGGTGGGGGGTTGGGGGGGGGGGGGGGATTGGGGGTTGT
>NZ_JBEYTW010000042.1:0-70214 GCF_040643275.1 Spirillospora sp. NPDC047418 | reverse complement strand
CCCCGAGCGGCGGGGGAGCCCCGGCCCGCCGCTATCCTGTGTCTTCTGCGGCCATGAGGGGCTGACCTGCGGAGAATCGGTCTCAGATCGGACTCGGTACGGTAAAGCTTGGTGGTCTGGACCGGCTTCGAGTTGCCTGACGGGGTGTAGTCGAACGTACTATTCGGGCGATTTGTCCGAAGTGGCGTTCGGCTGCGTGTGCCCCAGATGACGACGAGATCACAAGTCAGATACGGGTACTGGCCAAGCTCGCCTCACGGATGGACAGTCGTGCCCGAAGGACTACGTTTCCCTTCAGCAAACGCGGCGTAACGGGCACGGGGGCAGCGGATGATCTCCGCGGTCGCCGGTCGGACGCCGGCGGCATGGCCGAACCAGTGGCCGGACGGTAGGAGGTATGGAGCGTGGCCGCACCCATTGAGGTGACCGGGTCCGACACCGAGGCACAGCCCGAGGCGGTCCTCGCCGGTGTCGACAGCACGAAGATCCAGGGGCGCTCCCTCGGTCAGATCGCCTGGTTGAGGCTGAAGCGCGACAAGGTCGCGCTGACCGGCGCCGTCGTGGTCGTCCTGCTGATCCTGCTCGCGGTCTTCGGCCCGTACTTCGTGCAGAACCCGCTGGCGTACCACCAGAACCTGATCGACCCGACCTACAACCGGCCGAAGACCGGCTTCTGGCACTCGGGGATCAGCGGCGACCACTGGCTCGGCGTCGAACCGGGGACGGGCCGCGACATGCTGGCCCGCGTCGTGCACGGCGCCCGGATCTCGCTGCTGGTGTCGTTCCTGGCGACGCTGCTGTCGGTGGCCATCGGGACGGTCATGGGCATCACCGCCGGGTACTTCGGCGGCTGGGTCGACTACATCATCAGCCGGGCCATGGACGCCTTCCTCGCCTTCCCGCTGCTGCTGTTCGCGATCGCCCTGGTCGGCGTCGTGTCCGACGGGTCGTTCGGGCTGAACGGCAACGGACTGCGGGTCTCGGTACTGATCTTCGTGATCGGGTTCTTCAACTGGCCCTACATCGGCCGCATCATCCGCGGCCAGACGCTGTCGCTGCGCGAGCGCGAGTTCGTCGACGCCGCCCGGAGCATGGGCGCCAAGAACTCCTACGTGCTGTTCAAGGAAGTCCTGCCGAACCTGGTGGCGCCGATCCTGGTCTACTCGACCCTGCTGATCCCCACCAACATCCTGTTCGAGGCGGCGCTGTCGTTCCTCGGCGTCGGAGTGATCCCGCCGGCGCCGTCGTGGGGCGGCATGCTCACGCTGGCCGTGCCGATCTACTCCTCGGACCCGATGTACATGATCATCCCCGGTATGGCGATTTTCATCACCGTCCTCGCCTTCAACCTGTTCGGTGACGGGCTGCGGGACGCTCTCGACCCTCGGGCCAAGTGACTCGGGTCTATCCGACCCGTCTATTGAAGGGGTGCGCCTGCACATGAACAAAACGAGACCGATCGCGGTCTTCGCGGCCGGGGTGGCCGCAGCCGCGTTGCTCTCCGCCTGCGGCGGAGGCGACGAGTCGGGGAGCTCGGGGAGTGGCCCCGGCTACAACGCCGGCGTCAACGAGGTGGTCAACCAGTCCGACAAGAAGGGCGGCACGCTCAAGCTGGCCAGCTCCGACGACTGGGACTCGCCGGACCCCGGCGACACCTACTACGCGTTCTCGCAGGCTTTCGCGCGCCTGTACGGCCGTGGGCTGACCACGTTCAAGCCGGCCGCGGGCAAGGAGAGCCTGGAGGTCGTCCCGGACCTGGCGACCGACCTGGGCACGCCCAGCGAGGGCGGCAAGACCTGGACGTACAAGCTGCGGACCGGCGTCAAGTTCGATGACGGCACCACCGTCACCTCGAAGGACGTCAAGTACGCGGTCGAGCGCAGCAACTACACCAAGGAGCTGCAGCTCGGTCCGAAGTACTTCAAGCAGTACCTCATCGACAACAAGCCCGCGTACAAGGGTCCCTACGAGGACAAGAGCGACGAGGGCCTGAAGTCGATCGAGACCCCCGACGACCAGACGATCGTGTTCCACCTGAACACGGCGTTCTCGGAGTTCGACTACCTGGTCGCGATGTCGCAGACGATGCCCGTGCCGAAGGCCAAGGACACCGGCCTGAAGTACGCGAACTCGATCGTCTCCAGCGGCCCGTACAAGGTCGACAACTACACTCGCGGCAAGTCCATGACGCTGTCGCGGAACACGAACTGGAACCAGAGCACCGACCCGATCCGGAAGGCGCTGCCGGACAAGATCGAGGTCCAGCTCAAGCAGAACGCGGACGACATCGACCAGCGGCTGCTCGCCGGCACGCTGGACATGGACATCTCCGGCGTCGGCGTGCAGGCGGGCACCCAGCCCAAGGTGCTGGCCGACAACCAGAAGCCGTACGTGGACAACCCCGTCCAGGGCTTCCTGCGGTTCATGTCGCTGAACGTCCACGTGAAGCCGCTGGACAACGTGCACTGCCGCATCGCCGTGCAGTACGCGACGGACAAGGTCGCCGCGCAGACCGCCTACGGAGGCCCGCTGGCCGGCGGTGACGTCGCCACCACGGTGCTGCCCCCCACGGTCGACGGCTACACCAAGTTCGACCTGTACCCGCAGAAGCAGGCCGAGGGCGGCAACGGCCTCGACCAGGCCACCATGGACAAGGCCAAGGAGGAGCTGAAGGCCTGCGGCCAGCCCGACGGCTTCAGCACCAAGATCTCGGCCCGGTCCGACCGGCCGAAGGAAGTCGCGATGGCGCAGGCCATCCAGCAGAGCCTGGCCAAGGTCGGCATCAAGGTCGACATCGTGCAGTGGCCGGCCGGTGACTACTTCAACAAGTACGTCGGCGTGCCGGACTACGTCCACAAGCACAACGTCGGCATGATGATCATGGCGTGGGCGGCCGACTGGCCGACCGGCTACGGCTTCCTCGCCCAGATCGTCCACGGTGACGCCATCAAGCCCTCCGGCGGCACCAACCTGGCCGAGCTGGACGACCCCGCGATCAACAAGGGGCTCGACGACGCCATCGCCAACACCGACAAGGCGGCGCGCACGAAGGCGTACGGCGAGATCGACAAGCTGGTCATGCAGTCCGCCGCGGAGGTCCCGCTGATCTACGCCAAGGCGCTGATGTACCGGCCGAAGCGGGTCACCAACGTGGGGATCACCTACTCCTACGGCGGTATGTACGACTACCTGAACATGGGCGTGGAGTAACCATCCGCTCGTCCGTGCATGCATCTGAAGGCAGGTGAAGGCGACGCCCGCCGGCCGGGTCAGGACCTACAGGTCCGCCCGGCCGGCGGGTGGGGCCGAGGAATGTGCTCGCATACATCATCCGGCGCCTCATCGGTGCCGTCCTCATGTTGCTGCTGGTCAGCCTGGTGACCTTCGGCATCTTCTTCGGGCTGCCGAAGCTGGCGGGACAGACCACAGACCAGCTCGCGGCCGCCTACGTCGGCAAGGCGCCGACGGCCGAGGCGATCCAGGACACCAAAGAGCGGCTCGGCCTCGACAAGCCGATCGTGGTGCAGTACGGGAACTACCTGAAGGGCATCGTCGCCGGCAAGGACTACAAGGCCGGCCCGGTGACCGACCACTGCCCGGCGCCCTGCCTCGGCTACTCCTACCGCAGCAGCCAGCCGGTGCTCCAGACACTGCTCGACCGGGCCCCGGCGACCGTGTCGCTGGCCCTCGGCGCGGCGGTCATCTGGCTCATCGGCGGCATCAGCACCGGCGTGATCTCGGCACTGCGCCGCGGCACGCTCTGGGACCGCACCGCGATGATCATCGCGTTGAGCGGGGTGTCGCTGCCCATCTACTTCACCGGCCTGGTCTCGCTGGCGCTGTTCTCCTACACCCTCAAGATCTTCCCCGGCGGCGGCAGCTACCCTCCGGCGGGCATCACCGGCGACCCGGTCACCTGGTTCCAGTCGCTCGTCCTGCCGTGGGTGACGCTCGCGTTCCTGTACGCGGCGATGTACGCGCGGCTCACCAGAGCGGGCATGCTGGAGACGATGAACGAGGACTACATCCGCACCGCCCGCGCCAAGGGGCTGCCGGAGAAGACCGTCGTCACCAAGCACGCGCTGCGCGCCTCGCTGACGCCGATCCTCACGATCTTCGGCCTGGACCTCGGCCTGCTGCTCGGCGGCGCCGTGCTGACCGAGAACACCTTCGGCATCCCCGGGCTGGGCCAGCTCGCGATCAGCTCGATCAACGGCGGCGACCTGCCCATGGTGCTCGGCATCACGCTGATCACGGCGACCTCGATCGTCGGGATCAACCTGATCGTGGACCTGCTGTACGCCGTCGTCGACCCGAGAGTGAGGCTGAGCTGATGACCGGCACCGCGCCCGCCGCGGACACCGCGGACACCGGCGAGGCTCCCACCGCGTTCCTCGACGTCCGCGACCTGAGGATCCACTTCCCGACCGACGACGGCCTGGTGAAGTCGGTGGACGGCCTGTCGTTCCAGCTGGAGCGCGGCCGCACCCTCGGCATCGTCGGCGAGTCCGGCTCGGGCAAGAGCGTCACGAGCCTCGGCATCCTCGGCCTGCACAACAAGCGCAACGCCAGCGTGTCGGGCGAGATCTGGCTGAACGGCAAGGAGCTCGTCAACGCCTCGCAGTCCGAGGTGCGCCGGCTCCGCGGCCGCGACATGGCGATGATCTTCCAGGACCCGCTGTCGGCGATGCACCCGTTCTACACGGTCGGCAAGCAGATCATCGAGGCCTACCGGGTCCACAACGACGTGTCCAAGCAGGTGGCGCGCAAGCACGCCATCGAGATGCTCGGCCGCGTCGGCATCCCCAAGCCGGACAAGCGGGTCGACGACTACCCGCACCAGTTCTCCGGCGGCATGCGGCAGCGCGCCATGATCGCGATGGCGCTGTCGTGCGACCCCGAGCTGCTCATCGCCGACGAGCCGACCACGGCGCTGGACGTGACCGTCCAGGCGCAGATCCTGGACCTGATCCGCGACCTGCAGCAGGAGTTCAACTCCGCCGTCATCATGATCACCCACGATCTCGGGGTGGTCGCGGAGCTGTCGGACGACATCCTGGTCATGTACGCCGGCCGCGCCGCCGAGTACGCCGCGGTCGAGGACGCCTTCCACGCGCCGCTGCACCCCTACACGTGGGGGCTGCTCGGGTCGATGCCGCGCCTGGACCGCGAGCGCACCGAACGGCTCCAGCCGATCGAGGGGTCGCCGCCCAGCCTCATCAACGTCCCGTCCGGGTGCGCGTTCCATCCGCGCTGCCCCTACGTGGACCTCAACGGCGACAAGTGCACGACCGAGCGGCCGGAACTGGTCGAGGTCGTCCCCGGCCACAAGGCGGCGTGCCACCTCCCGCTGGAGAAGAAGCGCGAGATCTGGAACGACGAGATCCGGCCGAAGCTGTGACGAGCACGGGTGGGAACGAGACTGTGAACATTTCCAAGACCCCGGCCGACGCGACCCGTCCGGCCGCGGAGACCCGCCCCGCGCGGGACGGCGAGCCGCTGCTGGAGGTGGACAACCTCGGCAAGCACTTCCCCGTCACCGCGGGGCTGCTGCGCCGGCAGGTCGCGGCCGTCAAGGCCGTCGACGGCGTGTCGTTCTCGGTCCGCAAGGGCGAGACCCTCGGGCTGGTGGGGGAGTCCGGCTGCGGCAAGTCCACCACCGGCCGGATGATCATGCGGCTGCTGGAGCCGAGCTTCGGGCGGATCAGCTTCGAGGGGCAGGACATCACCAAGATGTCCCAGTCCCGGCTGCGGCCGCTCCGCCGCGACCTCCAGATGATCTTCCAGGACCCGTACTCGTCGCTGAACCCGCGCAAGACCGTCGGCGCGATCGTCGGGGCCCCGTTCCGGCTGCAGAACATCGAGGCCAAGCAGGGCGTCAAGAAGGCCGTCCAGGAGATCCTGGAACTCGTCGGCCTGAACCCCGAGCACTACAACCGCTACCCGCACGAGTTCTCCGGCGGGCAGCGGCAGCGCATCGGCATCGCCCGCACCCTCGCCCTCAAGCCGAAGCTGATCATCGCGGACGAGCCGGTGTCGGCGCTGGACGTGTCGGTGCAGGCGCAGGTCGTCAACCTGCTGGAGGACCTGCAGGACGAACTCGACCTCACCTACGTCGTCATCGCGCACGACCTGTCGGTCGTCCGGCACATCTCCGACCGCGTCGCCGTCATGTACCTCGGCAAGATCGTCGAGGTCGCCGACCGCGCGGACCTGTACCAGCGGCCCATGCACCCCTACACCACCGCGCTGCTGTCGGCGGTGCCGATCCCGGACCCGAGCCAGCGCGACTCGCGCACCCGGATCCGGCTGCAGGGCGACGTGCCGAGCCCGATCGACCCGCCGCCCGCCTGCCGCTTCCACACCCGCTGCTGGAAGGCGCAGGACATCTGCAAGCAGGTCGAGCCGCCGCTGGTCGAGCTCAGCCCCGGCCACCAGGCCGCCTGCCACTTCCCGGAGAACACCACGGTCAGCGCCACCGACGCGGTCGCCAAGGCCGCGGTGGCGCCGGGCGCGGCCCCCGCGGACGAGGCCCCCGCGGAGACCTCCGAACCCGCGGCCGAGTAGGACGCCGCCGGACCTTCCCCTCCGGCGCTCCTGCACACCGGAAGGCCCGGACCCCTCCACACGGAGGAGTCCGGGCCTTCCGCGCGTCCGCGGCCCGGCGCCGCCGGCTACTCGGTCGAGATGGCCTTCAGGACGTCCATGCGCCCCGCCCGCCACGCCGGCCACAGCGCCGCCACCACACCGATCACCGCGGCCACCACCAGGTACACCGCCAGCGTCCCGTACGGGACGGCCAGGACCCCGAGGCCCTGGTCGGCGAGCGCGTTCTGCAGTGCCGCGCCGAACGCCACCCCGATGCCCATGCCGAGCACCGCGCCGAACACCGCGATCATGATGGACTCCAGCCGGATCATCCGGCGCAGCTGCCGCCGGGAGATCCCGATCGCGCGCAGCAGCCCGATCTCCCGGGTCCGCTCGATCACCGACAGCGCCAGGGTGTTCACCACCCCGACCGCCGCGATGACCACCGACATGATCAGCAGGATCGTCAGGAACGTCACGAACCCGTCGACCTGCTTGCGGGCGTCGTCCTTCAGCGTCGCCTGGTCGGCGACCTCCAGGTTCGGATACGCCTGCACCGCCGACTCCAGCGCCGCCTTCGTCGACGCGTCCGCCTGCTGCGCGTCGACCACCACGATCCCGACGGTGGGCCGCACCGCGTGCCGCAGGTGCGCCTGCTGCGAGATCAGCCGCGGCCCGATCAGGTCGCTCTTGGCGTACACGCCCGACAGCGTCAGCCGCTCGGTCCGCCCGTCGGCGAACCGCATCGGCACCGCCGTCCCGACCGTCCAGCCGCGGTCCTTCGCGGTGTCCTCGTCGACCATGATCGACGCCGGCCCGGCCGACGCCGAACCCGACTCCAGCTTCAGCCGGGCCGCCTTGGCCAGCGCCGGCAGGTCGCCCGCGACGTAGTAGACGTCCTTGCCGTCGATCTCGGCCTTCGCGTCGTAGGTCGGCGACACCGCCCGCACCCCCGGCGTCTGCCTGATCCGCTGCTGGGCCTCGGCGTTCACCCCGCCCGGGCCCTGCGACTGCACCAGGTAGTCGGCGCCGAACTGCGCGTCCACCTGCTCGTCGATCGACGCCCGCATCGTCGCGCCCAGCACGTTCACCGTCGTGATCAGCGCCAGGCCGATCATCAGCGCCGCCGCCGTCGCCGCGGTCCGCCGCGGGTTGCGCAGCGCGTTCTGCCGCGCCAGCCGCCCCGGGGACCCCATCAGCCGCGCGGCCGGCGCCCCGAGCACCTTCAGCACCGGGACGCTGATCACCGGGGCGAGCATCGCCACGCCGATGAACACCCCGAACGCGCCCGCGCCGACCGGGATCGCCGGGTTGTCGCCGCCGCCCGCCAGGCCCACGCCGATCAGGCCCGCACCGGCCAGGGTCAGCAGCGACCCGAGCGCCACCCGGATCCGCAGCGACCGCTGCGGCAGCCCCACGTCGTCGCGCATCGCCGCGACCGGCGGGATCTTCGCGGCGCGCCGCGCCGGGAAGTACGCCGACACCACGGTCACCACGATCCCGACCGCGTACGACCAGATCACCGGCGTCGCGGTGAACGTCAGGCCGCCCTGCCCGGCATCGCCCACCTGCGACTGCAGCAGCGACGCCAGCCCCGCCCCGGCCGCCAGGCCCAGCGTCGACCCGACCACGCCGACCGCGACGGCCTCGCCGATCACCGCCCGCGTCACCTGCCCGCGGGCCGCGCCGACCGCGCGCAGCAGCGCCAGCTCACGGGTCCGCTGCGCGACCAGCATCGAGAACGTGTTGAAGATGATGAACGCCCCGACGAAGATCGAGATCAGCGCGAACACCAGCAGGAACGTCCGGAAGAAGCTCATCATCTGCGCGATGTCGCTCTTGGACTCCTCGCGCAGCTTCTCCCCGGTGACGGCCTCCATGCCCTGCGGGAGGACCTTCGCCACCCGGTCCCGCAGTTCCTGCTCGGACGGGCCGGTGGAGCCCATCTCGATGTCGCTGAAGTAGCCGGGCTTCAGCATCAGCTTCTGCGCCGTCGGCGTGTCGAACCCGGTGAGCGTCGCGCCCATCAGGTTCCCGCCGTCGACCAGCCCGACGATCGTCATGCGGGCGGGCGGGCCCGCGGTGAGCACCTGCGCGACGTCCCCGACGGCCAGACCGCCCTTCTCCGCGGTGTTCGCGTCGATGACGACCTCGCCCGGCCCCCGCGGCGCCCGGCCCGACGCCAGGTCGTACTCCCCGCCGTCCGTCCAGTTCGTGCCGATCTGCGGCGGGCCGTTCTGCGCCGTCCCGACGATCTTGCCGTCCTTGCCGACGACCGCCGCGTACCCGGCGACGTTCCCCTTCGGATCCTTGACGCCCTCGACGCCCCGCAGCGCCTTCAGCACCGCCGCCGGCACCGGCTGCGCCGCCGTCCCGTCGCCGTCGCCGCCCACGACCTTCGTGGCCCGCACGTCCACGGCCACGTTCGCGCCGACCTTGCTGAACAGGTCGTCGAACTGCTTGTTCATGCTGTCGGTGAAGATCAGCGTGCCCGCCACGAACGCCACGCCGAGGATCACCGCGACCGCCGTCAGCACCAGCCTGATCTTGTGCGCCGCGAGATTGCGGAGCGTGACCCTGCCCATCATCGCGCCGAGACCTCCGCGTCCGCGGCGGGACGGGCCGCGGCGTCGAAGTTCTTCATCCGCTCCAGCACCCGCTCCGCCGTCGGCTCCGCCATCGTGTCGACGATCTGCCCGTCCGACAGGAACAGCACCTGGTCGGCGTACGCCGCCGCGGACGGGTCGTGCGTCACCATCACGATCGTCTGGCCCATCCGCCGCACCGAGTCGCGCAGGAACCCCAGCACCTCCGCGCCCGACCGCGAGTCCAGGTTCCCCGTCGGCTCGTCCGCGAAGATGATCTCCGGGCGGGACGCCAGCGCGCGGGCGCACGCCACCCGCTGCTGCTGACCGCCCGACAGCTCGCTCGGCCGGTGCTTCAGCCGCGGCCGCAGCCCCACCGTGTCGATCACGGTGTCCAGCCACTCCCGGTCGGCCCGGCGGCCCGCGATGTCCATCGGCAGGGTGATGTTCTCCAGCGCCGTCAGCGTCGGCACCAGGTTGAACGCCTGGAAGATGAAACCGATCTTGTCGCGGCGCAGCCGCGTCAGCTGCTTGTCCTTCAGCGCCGTCAACTCGGTCCCGCCGATGAACACCTGCCCGGAGTCCACCGAGTCCAGCCCCGCCATGCAGTGCATCAGCGTCGACTTCCCCGACCCCGACGGACCCATGATCGCCGTGAACCGGCCGCGGGGAATGCCGGCCGTGACCCCGTCGAGGGCGACGACCTGCGCGTCGCCGCGCCCGTACACCTTCGCGATCTGCTGGGTCCGTGCGGCGAAGTCGCCCGCCCCGGGCGCGGAGCCCGCGCCGGCGGTCGAAGGGGCGGTGTTGGTCACGTGAAGCTCCCGTGTGTGAGTGGTCGAATGCGCCCGGACCGCGATGGAACCCCCGGCGATCCGACACCCAGAACACTAGAAGCCCCGCGAACCCGGCGGATGCACCCCCGGAACGGACTTCACCGTCCACCTACGGCAGGAGACGCCCTCTCCCCGTCGTACTCCGGGAGTAGACCCCCGACCCCGAACCTCAGGGATCCCTCAGGGACGGGCCCCGGAACCCGCCGGGGCCCGCAGCCGTCAACCCTGCCCCGGCCTGCTCAAACCCGTCTCGTAGGCGTACACGACCGCCTGCACCCGGTCCCGCAGCCCGAGCTTCGCCAGCACGTTCCCCACATGCGTCTTCACGGTCGTCTCGCTCACCACCAGCTCCGCCGCGATCTCCGCGTTCGACTGGCCCCGCGCCACATGCGCCAGCACCTCGCGCTCCCGGACCGTCAGCGTGTCCAGCCCCGGCGGCGGCGACTGGTCCCGCACCGCCGGCAGCCGCGTCGCGAACTTGTCCAGCAGCCGCCGCGTCACGCTCGGCGCCACGATCGCGTCGCCCTCCGCCACGATCCGGATCGCCTGCACCAGGTCCTCCGGCGGCGAGTCCTTCAGCAGGAACCCGCTCGCCCCCGCCCGCACCGCCTCGATCACGTACTCGTCCAGATCGAACGTCGTCAGGATCAGCACCTTCGGATCGTGCGACGCCGCACCCTCCCGGATGATCCGCCGGGTCGCCTCGATCCCGTCGACCCCCGGCATCCGGATGTCCATCAGCACCACGTCCGGCAGCAGCGACCGCGTCAGCTCCACCGCGGCCGCACCGTCCCCCGCCTCACCGACCACCGCGATGTCGGCCTCGGCCTCCAGGATCAGCCGGAACCCCGTCCGCAGCAGCGGCTGGTCGTCGACCAGCAACACCCGCACCGCCGTCATCGCGCCACCCCGCCGTGCCGCACCGCGCCGCCGTGCCGCACCGCGCCGGCGGACCGCCGCCGCGCCACCGCCGGCCGTCGCCCGGGTCGCCCCATCGTCACCGCTCCTCGCCTCACGACGCTCCCGCCCTCGCCTCGGCCCACCGGCGTCCCGCCGGCCGGCACCTCACGCCTCCAGCGGGAAACGAGCCCGCACACCGAACCCGCCGCCGACCCGCGGCCCGATCCTCAACTCGCCACCGTACAGCGCCACACGCTCGTACATGCCGACGAGCCCATGACCCGGATTGTCCCCGTTCCCGGCCATGAACGTCGCCGTGCCCCGCCCGTCGTCCTCGATCTCCACCGTCAGGTCGTCGTCCCCGTAGTACAGCCGCACCCACGCCCGCGCCTGCGGCCCCGCATGCTTCAACGTGTTCGTCAGCGCCTCCTGGATCAGCCGGAACGCCGCCACGTCCACCCCCGGCGACGGCGGCCGCGCCTCACCCTCGATCCATAGCTGCACCGACAGGCCCGTCTCCCGCACATGGTCCAGCAACTCCCCGAGATCGCCCAGACCCGGCTGCGGCGCCAGCTCCCGGCCCGCCTGCTCGGCGTCCCGGTCCGTCCGCAGCACCCCCACGATCCGCCGCATCTCGCTCAGCGCCGTCCGCCCGACCTCCTCGATCGTCGACATCGCCTCCCGCGCGCTCCCCGGATCCCGGTCGATGATCCGCCGCGCCGCCCCCGCCTGCACCGTCATCACGCTCACATGGTGCGCCACCACATCGTGCAGCTCCCGCGCGATCCGCGAACGCTCCTCGATCCGCGCCGCGCGCGCGTCCGTCCCCCGCGCCCGCTCCAGCCGCGCCGCCCGGTCCTCCAGCTCCGTGAAGTACGCCCGCCGCAGCCGCAGGTTCCGGCCCAGCATCCACACGCCGATCACCAGCGCCGAATCGGTGATCACCACCACCGGCTCCGACGACACCGGCAGGAGCAGCAGGTACACCAGGAAGTACACGAACGACACCAGCCCGCCGAGGGCGCTCTGCGCCAGCCCCCGGTGCGCCGCCACGCTGTACACCGCGATCAGGAACGCCACCACGTCCGGCACCGCCGGCGGATACTGCACCACCGCCATCGCCGTCTCACCGGCGATGATGAACAGCAGCACCGGCAGCGGACGCACGCGCCGCAGCGCCAGCGCCATCGTCACCACGACGACCAGCAGCCCGTTCCACACGTCCGGCGCCCGGAACCCCGCGAAATCCCCGCCGTCCGGCAGCTCCTGCAGGTACAGCTGCGGCAGTCCCGCCAGCAGCAACCCGGCCGCGAGCAGCGCGTCAGCCGCCTGCGGACGCGCCTGCAGCCAGGCACGGGCGGCATGAAGACCACGGATGCGGGGTGACACGCCACTCACCCTAGGAGGTCGCAGCAGGTCCCGGCCCCTCCTGAACGCGGATCCGCCGTCATCCCCAAGGATGAGCCCGCCACGCCCGCGGAACGACGCCCGCAGCCCCCCGGACGCCCCAGTTCGCGCCCCCTGAAGACCCCGCGTCCACGCGCCCTGCAAATCTCCGTGTCCCCGCGCCCGACAGGTCCCGGTGTTCCCTGCAGGTCTCCCGTGTTCCGCACCCCACAGGTCCCCGCGTTCCCGTGCCGTGCCGTGCCGTTCGCGCCGTCCGGGTCGGTGCCCTACGGGTCCCCGTGTCGCGCGCTCTACAGGTCTCCGTGTTCCCGCGCCGTGCCGTCCGCGGCGTCCGGGTCGGTGCCCTCCAGGTCCGCCGGGGACGGGCGGCGCACCGGGACCGCCGGCAGCGGCGGGGGAGTGCCCCCGAACTCCGGGCACCGCTCCTTATGGTCGCACCAGTCGCACAGCCGACCCGCCCGCGGCCGCCACTCGCCCGTGTCCATCGCCCGCCGGATCGCCTGCCACAGCGCCTCCACCTTCCGCTGCGTCGCCCGCAGATCCGCCTCGTCCGGCTCGTACCGCAGCACCTCGCCGTTCCCCAGGTACATCAGCTGCAGCAACCGCGGCACCCGGCCCCGCAGCCGCCACAGCACCAGCGCGTAGAACTTCATCTGGAACAGCGCGCGCGCCTCGAAGTCCGCCCGCGGCGCCGTCCCCGTCTTGTAGTCCACGATCCGCACGTCGCCGCTCGGCGCCACGTCCACCCGGTCGATGTACCCCCGCAGCTTGAGCCCCGACTCCAGCACCGTCTCCACGAACAGCTCCCGCTCCGCCGGCTCCAGCCGCCGCGGATCCTCCAGCGTGAAGTACCGCTCCACCATCCGCCGCGCCTGAGCCAGCCACTGCGCCCGCTCCGCGTCCCCGGCGTCCCCCTCCGCGAACAGCCCCGAGAGCTCCGGCTCCGCCGCCAGCAGCCGCTCCCACTCCGGCGCCAGCATCTCCAGCGCCGCCGCCGGCGTCCGCCCGCCCGTCGGCAGGTCGAACAGCCGCTCCAGCACCGCGTGCACCAGCGTCCCCCGCACCGCCGCCGCGCTCGGACGCTCCGGGATCCGATCGATCACCCGGAACCGGTACAGCAGCGGACACGTCATGAAATCGCCCGCACGGGACGGCGACAACGACCCCACCACCGCGACGTCCCCCGCGCCCCCGCCGCCGCCCCGCGCGGACGGAACGGACGCCTCACTACCCGCCTCGGTCGTCGTCATGGCACAGCAGACTAGGCGACACCCCCGACGAAAATCCCGCACCCGCCCGCACCGGCCCGCCCGCACCGGCCCGGCGGCGGGGCACAGCCCGCCTGCCGGGGCCGTAGCATCAAAGGCGTGACACACAGCGCGCCCCCGACCCAGGGCAAGAAACCGGCCGGGGCCCCCGGCCCCGACGACGGCCGCACCCCGCGACCCGGCCTCTCCATGGGCCGCGTGTTCGGCGTCCCCGTCTACGTCTCGCCCAGCTGGTTCCTGGTCGCCGTCCTCGTCACCGTCATGTTCGAAGGCCAGGTCAACGACGTCGTCGAACGCCCCCTCAGCTACCTCGTCGCCTTCACCTACGCCGTCCTGCTCTACGGCTCCGTCTTCGTCCACGAGCTCAGCCACGCCGTCACCGCCCGCATCTTCGGGCTCCCCGTGCGCTCCGTCACCCTGCACGTCCTCGGCGGCGAGACCGCCATCGAACGCGAAGCCCCCACCCCCGGCCGCGAATTCCTCATCGCCTTCGCCGGCCCCCTCACCAACCTCGTCCTCGCCGGACTCGGCCTCCTCGCCCACGCCACCCTCCCGCTCCCCGACGTCGCGCTGCTCCTCCTCGAGGCCCTCACCTTCGCCAACCTCCTGGTCGGCCTGTTCAACCTCCTGCCCGGCCTCCCCCTCGACGGCGGCCGCCTCGTCCGCGCCGCCGTCTGGAAGGTCACCGGACGCAGCCGCAGCGGCGGCATCATCGCCGGCTGGGTCGGCCGCGCCGTCGCGATCGGCTGCCTCGTCGCCGGCGCCTACCTCGCCACCTACACCACCGCCGACAACGGCGGCATCGGCTGGCTCGCCCTTCTGTGGTCCGCCCTCATCGCGTCCTTCATCTGGGTCGGCGCCACCCAGGCCATCCGCGCCGAACGCGTCCGCGACCGCATCCCCCTGCTGTCGGCCCGCGGCCTCGCCCGCCGCGCCGCCCTCGTCAGCGCCGACACCCCCCTCGCCGAGGCGATCCGCCGCGCCCACGCCGACCACGCCGGCGCCATCGTCATCGCCGACCACGACGGCCGGCCCCTCGGCCTCGTCAACGAGAAGGCCGTCACCGCCACCCCCGAGCAGCGCCGCCCCTGGATCACCGCCGGCGAACTCTCCCGCGGCATCCACGACGACCTCACCCTCCCCGCCGACATCACCGGCGACGACCTCCTCGACGCCCTCCGCCGCGCCCCCGCGTCCGAATACCTCCTCGTCGAACCCGACGGCCGCGTCTACGGCGTCCTCGCCGTCGCCGACGTCGACCGCGCCTTCACCGGGATCTGACCCGAACCCCGACCCCCGCCCCGCCCCGCCGCGCCTCGCCGCGGCCCTCCGGCGACCGATCCGCCGCGGCCCGACCGCACCGCGCCCGCCGATAACCTTGACCCCCATGAGCGAACCCCAGCCGAACGGCCCCGCGCACGCCCCCGGCCGCACCCCCCACGGCCCCTTCCGCCCCGGCGACCAGGTTCAGCTCACCGACCCCAAGGGCCGCATCAACACCATCACCCTCCAGCCCGGCAAGCTCTACCACTCCCACAAGGGCTCCATCCCCCACGACGACGTCATCGGCAGCCCCGAGGGCACCGTCTTCCGCTCCACCGGCGGCATCGAATACCTCGCCTTCCGCCCCCTCCTCGCCGACTTCACCCTCCGCATGCCCCGCGGCGCCGCCGTCGTCTACCCCAAGGACGCCGCCCAGATCATCGCCATGGCCGACATCTTCCCCGGCGCCCGCGTCATCGAGGCCGGCGCCGGATCAGGCGCCCTCACCTGCTCCCTCCTGCGCGCCGTCGGCGAACACGGCCTCATCTCCTCCTACGAGCGCCGCCCGGACTTCGCCGACATCGCCCGCGGCAACGTCGAGAAGTTCTTCGGCGGCCCCCACCCCGCCTGGCGCCTCACCGTCGGCTCCCTCGAGCACGCCCTCACCGAGACCGACGTCGACCGCGTCGTCCTCGACATGCTCGCCCCCTGGGAGACCCTCGACGCCGTCGCCAAGGCCCTCGTCCCCGGCGGCATGGTCTGCGCCTACATCGCCACCACCACCCAGATGTCCCGCGTCGTCGAAGACCTCCGCGCCCACGGCAACTTCGCCGAGCCCTACGCCTTCGAGACCATGCTCCGGTCCTGGCACGTCGACGGCCTCGCCGTCCGCCCCGACCACCGCATGGTCGGCCACACCGGCTTCCTCGTCACCGCCCGCCGTCTCGCCGACGGCGTCACCCCGCCCGCCCGCCGCCGCCGGCCCGCCAAGGGCGCCCACCCCGGCACCGGCACCGCACCCGGCACCGCACCCGGCACCGCATCCGGCAGCGACGCCACGCCCGGCAGCGAAGCACCCGGCGCCGACGCCACGCCCGGTGCCGACGCCACGCCCGGCGACTCCGCCGAGTCGTAGATCACACGCGGTGCCGCGGACGGCCGCCCGGCACCCGGACGGCCACCCCGGCCCGTCACCGTCCGTCACCGGCACCCCGCCCCACCTGCCCCCGCCCCGTCCCGCCGCGCCGCGACGCGCCGCACCCGCGGCCCGCGTCCCCGAGAGTCACCGCACATCCACACGACTCGGCAAACCTCGCACCACGACACGCCCGGACACACGAACCCGCAGGTCCGCGCCCCGTAACCCCCCGCCCCGCAGCACCCCCGCGGCACCCCTCCCGACCCTCCCGGAAGGCCCCCGCACGACAGGAACACCGAATGGGCAGGTTACGGAAGCCCTCCAGATAGGTAGGGTCTCAGTAGGTCGTCGGCTCTCTTCGTGAGGAGGTGACGGGGCGTGGCCGCTCGTGACGATGCTGGGGCGCGCAGGGCGCAGCACGAAAAGGAGGTCAGGGACCTCCAAACGCAGATCTCCTTCCTGGAGGAGGAGATCTCCGTGCTGCGCCGCAAGCTCGCGGAATCCCCGCGCCAAGTACGCGTACTAGAAGAACGCCTCCATGAGGCACAGGCGAACCTGGCCGCCGTAACCGGCCAGAACGAGCGACTCGTAGCGACCCTCAAAGAGGCTCGCGAACAGATCGTGGCGCTCAAGGAGGAGGTCGACAGGCTCGCACAACCACCATCCGGATTCGGCGTCTTCCTCGAAACCCGCGACGACGGAACGGTCGACATCTTCACCGGCGGACGCAAACTCCGCGTGAACGTCAGCCCCACCGTCGACATCGAGGAACTCCAGCGCGGCCAGGAGGTCATGCTCAACGAGGCCCTCAACGTCGTCGAAGCACTCGCCTTCGAGGAGCAGGGCGAAGTCGTCATGCTCAAGGAGCTCTTCGACGACGGCGAACGCGCCCTCGTCATCGCGCACGCCGACGAGGAACGCGTCGTCAAACTCGCCGAACCGCTCCGCGGGGTACCCCTCCGCGCCGGCGACTCGCTCATGCTCGAATCCAGGTCCGGCTACGCCTACGAGAAGATCCACAAGGCCGAGGTCGAAGAACTCGTCCTCGAAGAGGTCCCCGATATCTCCTACAACGAGATCGGCGGCCTCGGCTCCCAGATCGAAATGATCCGCGACGCCGTGGAACTTCCCTACCTGCACGCCGACCTCTTCCGCGAACACCAGCTCAGGCCACCCAAGGGCGTCCTCCTCTACGGACCCCCCGGATGCGGCAAGACGCTCATCGCCAAGGCCGTCGCCAACTCGCTGGCCAAGAAGGTCGCCGAGCAGACCGGCGCCGAGGGCAAGAGCTTCTTCCTCAACATCAAGGGCCCCGAGCTGCTCAACAAGTACGTCGGAGAGACCGAGCGGCACATCCGGCTCGTCTTCCAGCGCGCCCGCGAAAAGGCGTCCGCCGGAACCCCCGTCATCGTCTTCTTCGACGAGATGGACTCCATCTTCCGCACCCGCGGCTCCGGAGTCTCCTCCGACGTCGAGAACACCATCGTCCCGCAGCTCCTCAGCGAGATCGACGGTGTCGAGGGCCTGGAGAACGTCATCGTCATCGGCGCGTCCAACCGCGAGGACATGATCGACCCCGCGATCCTGCGCCCCGGCCGGCTCGACGTCAAAATCAAGATCGAACGACCCGACGCCGAAGCGGCCAAGGACATCTTCTCCAAGTACATCCTCAGCGGACTCCCGCTCCACCCCGACGACCTCAAGGAGCACGGCGGCTCCGAAGAGGCCACCGTCGAGGCCATGATCCAGCGGACCGTCGAGCGCATGTACACCGAGACCGAGGAGAACCGCTTCCTGGAGGTCACCTACGCCAACGGCGACAAGGAAGTCCTGTTCTTCAAGGACTTCAACTCCGGCGCCATGATCCAGAACATCGTCGACCGCGCCAAGAAGATGGCCATCAAGCAGTTCCTCGACACCGGCCAGAAGGGGCTGCGCGTCAGCCACCTCCTCGCCGCCTGCGTCGACGAGTTCAGCGAGAACGAGGACCTGCCCAACACCACCAACCCCGACGACTGGGCCCGCATCTCCGGGAAGAAGGGCGAGCGGATCGTCTACATCCGCACCCTCGTCTCCGGAACCAAGGGCGCCGAGGCCGGACGGTCCATCGACACCGTCGCCAACACCGGCCAGTACCTGTAGCGCCCCGCACCATGACCGAAACCGCGCGGCGGCCTCCCGGAAGGGGGGCCGCCGCGCCCATGCGCACCGGCGCCCACGCCGCGCCACACCCCCGCCACACCCCCGGTCCCGTGGCTCCACCCCCGCGGCCCCGATAGGCTCGACGATATGAGTGTTCGGCGGGTGATGGGCATCGAGACCGAGTACGGCATCTCCGTACCCGGGCAGCCAGGGGCCAACGCGATGGTGACCTCCTCCCAGGTCGTCAACGCCTACCTCGCGGCGTCGGCGGCGCGGGCCCGCAGAGCCCGCTGGGACTTCGAGGAGGAGAACCCCCTCAGGGACGCCCGGGGCTTCGACCTCGCCCGCGAAGTCGCCGACCCCACCCAGCTCACCGACGAGGACCTCGGCCTCGCCAACGTCATCCTCACCAACGGCGCACGGCTCTACGTCGACCACGCGCACCCCGAGTACTCCGCGCCCGAATGCACCAACCCCCGCGACGCCGTCATCTGGGACAAGGCCGGCGAGCGCGTCATGGCCGACGCCGCCCAGCGCGCCGCCCTCGTCCCCGGCACGCACCCGATCCAGCTCTACAAGAACAACACCGACAACAAGGGCGCCTCCTACGGCTGCCATGAGAACTACCTCATGCGCCGCGAGACCCCCTTCGCCGACATCGTCCGGCACCTCACCCCCTTCTTCGTCTCCCGCCAGGTCGTCACCGGCGCCGGCCGCGTCGGCATCGGCGTCGACGGCCGCGGCGACGGCTTCCAGATCAGCCAGCGCGCCGACTTCTTCGAAGTCGAGGTCGGCCTGGAGACCACCCTCAAGCGCCCCATCATCAACACCCGCGACGAACCCCACGCCGACCCCGAGAAGTACCGGCGGCTCCACGTCATCATCGGCGACGCCAACATGGCGGAGCTGTCCACCTACCTCAAGCTCGGCACCACCTCCCTCGTCCTCGCCATGATCGAGGACGGCTTCCTCACCGTCGACCTGTCCGTCGACATGCCCGTCGCCGCGCTGCGGGCGGTCTCCCACGACCCGTCCTGCAAGCACCTGCTCACGCTCCGCGACGGCCGCAAGATGACCGCCGTCCAGCTCCAGATGGAGTACCTCGAGCAGTCCCGCAAGTACGTCGAGGACCGCTTCGGCGCCGACGTCGACGAGATGACCAAGGACGTCCTCGACCGCTGGGAGTCGGTCCTGCACCGCCTCGGCGACGACCCCATGCAGCTGTCCCGCGAACTCGACTGGGTCGCCAAGCTCGCCCTCCTGGAGGGCTACCGCAGCCGCGACGGCCTCGACTGGTCCCACCCGCGCCTGCACCTCGTCGACCTGCAGTACGCCGACATCAGGCCCGACAAGGGCCTCTACAACCGGCTCGCGGACCGCGGCCGCATCGAGCGGTTCGTCACCGAGGCCCAGGTCGAGGCCGCGATCGACGACCCGCCCGAGGACACCCGCGCCTACTTCCGCGGCCGCTGCCTGCGCCAGTACGCCGAGTCCGTCGCCGCCGCCTCCTGGGACTCCGTCATCTTCGACGTGCCCGGACGCGAGTCGCTCCAGCGCGTCCCGACCCTGGAGCCCCTGCGCGGCACCAAGGAGCACGTGGGCGCCCTCCTGGACCGCTGCCGCACCGCGGCCGACCTGGTGGCCACCCTGACCGGCCAGAGCTGAGCCACGGCCTTCGGAGCCGGGCGGCGCACGAGCGCCGCCCGGCTCTTTCGCGTCCATTGGATAGTGTGACAAACCAGCCCTAAAGCCCCGCTGACCTGCGCCAACGGGCGAAGTCTCGGTTTCGTGACCGCTTTGCCCGTTTCACCGGTCGGCGGACCGGCGATAACCCGACCATGCCCCCGGTCCTGGGGTCGGCGGCGGCGAAACGGACGTTCAAGATCCGCTCGCCGGCGAAGATCCCGGCTAGGGTCGGAGGCACCGGCAGAGCGGAGGTACGGAATGGCCACGAAGGACACCGGCGGTCAGAAGCAGACCACCCGGCGCACGGAAGAGGTCGAGGAGACCGAGGCCACGACGACCGAGGACGTGCAAGAGCGCCAGGAGAAGCTCACGGACGACGTGGACTCAATTCTGGACGAAATAGACGAAGTTCTCGAAGAGAACGCAGAGGAATTTGTCCGCGGTTTCGTGCAAAAGGGCGGACAGTGAACAAATCGGACATGGCGCTTACGGCGGGGAGTTGCCTTTTCTCCCAGAAACTCCCCTAATTAAATAGCGCGCAAAGGTCATGGGCGGGGCCGGTAAGGTCCCGCCCATGACGTCGAAAAAGTGCCCGGACTGCGGTGAGGTCAAGCCGGCCTCGGAGTTCTGGAATCGTCAGGCCTCCAGCGACGGACTGGCCTACTACTGCAAGGCCTGCTTCGGTCTGCGCAACAGCCGCTCGTATCGAAGGAAGCAAGCGGGACAGGGGAAGGAGGTGAGGCCTTACCGGAGGCACTCGGAGGTCCCGGAAGGAACGAAGTTTTGCCCGCGGTGTGAGGTGGTCAAGTCCGTCGACGAGTTCGGGAGTAATCGCTCGCGGAAGTCCGGACTCTCCACATACTGCAAGCCGTGCCACAACCAGGTGATCGCAGAGCACAAGCAGGAAAAGCATGGCGGTCAGCGCAACTACATGCTCAAGCTCCGCTACGGCGTGACCGAGCAGGAGGTGGCGCGGATGATCGCCGAACAGGGCGGTGTCTGCGTGATCTGCCTCCGGGCGGAGGCGAAGCACGTCGACCACAGCCACCTCACCGGCCTGGTCCGCCGGATCCTCTGCTTCAAGTGCAACGGCGGCCTCGGCCAGTTCCACGACGACCCCCAGGTGCTTCGCCTGGCCGCGGACTACCTCGAGCTGCGCGGCTCGCACGCGCGGAGGATGCGGATCGAGATCGGTGCTCCGGTGTTCGGAGGTCCGGACCGCGTCCGCTGGGACCCGTTCTGGCGGACGCGTGCGAACAGCCAGCAGTCAGCGCGGCACTACCACCTGCGTGCGAAGTACGGAATCAATGACGAGGACGCGAGGTGGCTCCTCAAGGTGCAGGGGGGCTACTGCGCCGTCTGCGCAGACCTCCCCGCCGAGCACGTCGACCACGACCACAAGACGGGAGCGGTGCGCGGCCTGGCCTGCTCGGGATGCAACACGGGTATGGGACAGCTCAGGGACGACCCGATCGCCTTGCGGAGGGCGGCGGACTACGTTGAGGGGCGGCTCGTCCAGATGGTGCCGACGCCGGACGGCGGCGCGCGGCCGTCGCTGACCGTCCCGGACGTCGACCCGGCGAAGGTGCCCAAGGGCGGCTGGAAGGAGTTCTGGGAGGAGGACGGCGCGTACCGCAAGGCGACGCTGCCGTTCGACGAGGAACTCGACATGCCGACGTTCGACGACTCCGACGGAGCTCTGACGTCTTCCTGATGACGCATCAGTTCCGAGAGGCGTGATGCCCGAGCGCCGGGGCGTGCGTGCGGGGGTGCGGGTCGGGTTCGCCGTGGGCTGACTTGGCGGGGGAGGGCGTGGCATGCGCGCAGGCGACCTTGAACAGTAGGGTCGTAGACGTCCGTGCCGGTGGGGTTGGAGCGCCGGTGCCATGGTGGAGGGAAGGGAGTCGCGTGGCGTCCCACGAATCGCACACCGGACGTCTGCCCGGGTTGTTCGCGAGCCCGGACACGTCGTCGTTCACCGAGTTCCTGGGGGCGTACTCCCCGCAGCTGCTGCCGGGCGGGCGGACGCCGCCGGCGTCGCGGGCGGGGGAGGACATCCCGCACGGGACGACGATCGTGGTGGTGGGCTTCCCCGGCGGGGTGGTGATGGCGGGGGACCGGCGGGCGACGGCGGGCAACGTCATCGCGCAGCGCGACATCGAGAAGGTGTTCCGCGCGGACGAGTTCTCCGCGATCGCGATCGCGGGGACGGCCGGGATCGGGATCGAGATGGTGCGGCTGTTCCAGGTGGAGCTGGAGCACTACGAGAAGCGCGAGGGCCGGACGCTGTCGGTGGAGGGCAAGGCGAACCGGCTGGCGATGATGGTGCGGCAGAACCTCGGGATGGCGATGCAGGGCCTGGCGGTGGTGCCGCTGTTCGCGGGCTATGACGAGGAGCGGGACGAGGGCCGGATCTTCTCCTACGATCCGGCGGGGGGCCGGTACGAGGAGCGGGACTTCCACTCGATCGGCTCGGGTTCGGTGTTCGCGCGGGGTGCGCTGAAGAAGCTGTACCGGGCGGACCTGTCGGCGGAGGACGCGGCGCTGGTGTGCGTGCAGGCGCTGTACGACGCGGCCGATGACGATTCGGCGACGGGCGGGCCCGATCTGGCGCGGCGGATCTTCCCGGTGGTGGCGTCGGTGACGTCGGACGGGTACCACCGGCTGGGCGAGGACGAGGTGGGCGCGCTGGCGCAGGCCGTCGTCGACGGACGTTACGACTCGCCGGGCGGTCCGACCGCCCCGCTGCGATAGAAGGGATCCTGACCGGTGTCCATGCCGTTCTATGTGTCGCCCGAACAGCAGATGAAGGACAAGGCGGACTATGCGCGCAAAGGTATCGCGCGTGGCCGCAGTGTGGTGGTTCTGCAGTACGACGACGGCATCCTGTTCGTGGCGGACAATCCGTCGCGGGCGCTGCACAAGATCAGTGAGATTTACGACCGGATCGCGTTCGCTGCGGTGGGGAAGTACAACGAGTTCGAGAACCTGCGGCTGGGCGGGGTGCGGTACGCCGACATCAACGGGTACCAGTACGACCGCCGGGACGTGACGGCGCGGGGTCTGGCGAACGTGTACGCGCAGTCGCTGGGGACGATCTTCACGGAGACGAACAAGCCGTACGAGGTGGAGCTGGTCGTCGCGGAGGTGGGGGAGGACGCGGAGACGGACCAGATATACCGGCTGACGTTCGACGGTTCGGTGGCGGACGAGCACGGCTATGTGGCGATGGGCGGGCAGGCCGATGCGGTGGCGCAGTCGCTGAAGGACGGCTACCGCGATGGTTCGTCGCTGGTGGACGCGCTGCGGACGGCGGTGCGGGCGCTGGAGGCGCAGGACGCCGACCGGCATCTGGAGGCGACGTCGCTGGAGGTCGCGGTGCTGGACCGCAATCGGGAGCACCGGCTGTTCAGGCGGCTGACGGCGGCGCGGATCGCGGATCTGCTGTCGGCGGCGGACGGCGCCGCGGGGCCGGCCGCCGGGGCGGATGCCGGCGCGGACGGTTCGGCCGGGGCGGCTTCGGAGGCGGACGAGGACTGAGGCGCGGGCCGGTGCCGCGGGGCGCCGGCCGGTGCGGGGCCCGTCGTGGCGGGGGCGGCTGTGGCCGCCTTCGCCGCGGCGGGTTCTTCGTGCGCGCGGGGGCTCGCGGGAAACGGTGGGGTCGAGAGACTGCCAAGTGGGGGTCGCGCCGCATAGGGTCATGGTGTGGACAGGCGCATCTTCGGGCTTGAGAACGAGTACGGCGTCACGTGTACGTTCCGCGGGCAGCGGCGGCTGTCACCGGACGAGGTGGCGCGCTATCTGTTCCGGAGGGTGGTGTCGTGGGGTCGTAGCAGCAACGTGTTCCTGCGCAATGGGGCGCGGCTCTATCTGGACGTGGGGAGTCATCCGGAGTACGCGACGCCGGAGTGCGATTCGGTCGTGGATCTGGTGACGCATGACAAGGCGGGCGAGCGGATCCTGGAGGGTCTGCTGGTGGACGCCGAGCGGCGGCTCCGCGAGGAGGGCATCGCCGGTGACATCTATCTGTTCAAGAACAACACCGATTCGGCGGGGAACTCCTACGGCTGCCATGAGAACTATCTGGTGGGCCGGCACGGGGAGTTCGGCCGGCTGGCGGACGTGCTGATCCCGTACCTGGTGACGCGGCAGATCATCTGCGGGGCGGGGAAGGTGCTGCAGACGCCGCGGGGTGCGGTGTACTGCGTGTCGCAGCGGGCGGAGCACATCTGGGAGGGTGTGTCGTCGGCGACGACGCGGTCGCGTCCGATCATCAATACGCGGGACGAGCCGCACGCGGACGCGGAGCGGTTCCGGCGGCTGCACGTGATCGTCGGTGACTCGAACATGAGCGAGACGACGATGCTGCTGAAGGTCGGGGCGACCGATCTGGTGTTGCGGATGATCGAGGCCGGGGTGGTGATGCGGGACCTGACGCTGGAGAACCCGATCCGGGCGATCCGCGAGGTGAGCCATGACATGACGGGCCGGCGGAAGGTGCGGCTGGCGAACGGCCGGGAGGCGAGTTCGCTGGAGATCCAGAAGGAGTACTTCGGGAAGGCGCGCGATTTCGTGGACGCGCGGGGCGGCGACGCGACGGCGAAGCGGGTGCTGGAGCTGTGGGAGCGGACGCTGCGCGCGGTGGAGACCGGCGACCTGGATCTGGTGTCGCGGGAGATCGACTGGGTGACGAAGTACAAGCTGATCGAGCGGTACCGGCGGAAGTACGATCTGCCGCTGTCGTCGCCGCGGGTGGCGCAGCTGGATCTGACGTACCACGATGTGCACCGCGAGCGGGGCCTGTACTACCTGCTGGAGAAGCGGGGGTCGGTCGACCGGGTGACCCGGGACCTGGACATCTTCGAGGCGAAGTCGGTTCCGCCGCAGACGACGCGGGCGCGGCTGCGGGGCGAGTTCATCCGGAAGGCGCAGGAGAAGCGGCGTGATTTCACGGTGGACTGGGTGCATCTGAAGTTGAACGATCAGGCGCAGCGGACGGTGCTGTGCAAGGACCCGTTCCGTTCGGTGGACGAGCGGGTCGACAAGCTGATCGCGGGGATGTAGCGGGGCCTCCGGTGGGCGTGTCGCGGTGGTGTCCGCGACACGCCCGCCGGGGGCTACCGGCTGGTCACGTGGGCGGTAGGGTGAGCGGGCTGTAGCGGTCGCCGCCCCTCGGAACCCCTCGGAGGACCCCCGTATGCTCCGCCGTTTCCGGTCGTTGTCCTTGGCCGTCGTGCTCGCCGCGCCGCTGGTGCTGTCGGCGGGGTGCTGGTGGGGCGGCGATGGTGTGGCCGTGACGGTGCGGGGTGATTTCGGGAAGGTTCCGGAGGTGAAGTTCCCGAAGGGCGAGCCGGGTGATTCGCTGGCGGTGGAGACCCTGAAGGAGGGGAAGGGGGCGGCGGCCCGCAAGGGTGATCTGGTGGTGGCCGACTATGTGGGTTACCGCTGGAGCAAGGAGGGGCGGAAGCTGCTGGCGAGCAGTTACGTGAAGGGGCAGGCGGGGGCTTTTCCGACGGGTCAGCTGGTGCCGGGGCTGGTGAAGGCGTTCGAGGGGGCGCGGGCGGGGTCGCGGGTGGTGGCGCGGATCCCTCCGAAGGAGGGTTTCGGTGCTGACGGTGATCCGAAGTATCAGGTGGGGTCGGATGACACGCTGGTGTACGTGCTCGATGTGCGGGCGGTGTATTCGAAGACGGCGGGTCCGCATGGGAGGCAGGCGCCGCTGAACGATCCGGGGCTGCCGAAGGTGGCGGAGGCTCCGGTGGGGAAGGCGCCGGTGGTGACGATGCCGCGGTCCGCGCCGCCGGGGAAGCTGGAGGTGCGGGCGCTGGTGCAGGGGGACGGGCCGGCGGTGCGCAAGGGGCAGCTGCTGGTGCTGCAGTACGCGGGGTACTTCTGGCGGAACGGGCAGGTCTTCGATGAGTCGTGGTCGAAGGCGGGTCCGCGTGCGGTGCCGATCGGGACCGGTCAGGTGATGAAGGGCTGGGATCAGGGCCTGGTGGGGCAGCGGGTGGGGAGCCGGATGCTGCTGGTGGTGCCGCCGTCGCTGGGGTACGGGAAGAAGGGGCTGGCGCAGGCGGGGATCAAGGGGAGCGACACGCTGGTGTTCGTGGTGGACCTGCTCGGCGCGAACTGATCGCCGCTGCCTACGTCGCCGCCTCCTCCGTCGCCGCCTTCTAAGCGGTATCCCCGTTGTTCTTAGAATGGCGGGGTGGAGGACATCGACGCGATCGCGCTGCTGCAGGATCCGGTGCGGCGGCGGCTGTACGAGTACGTGGCGGCGCTGGGCCGCGAGGTGGGGCGCAACGAGGCGGCGGAGGCGGCGGGGGTCGCGCGGACCCTGGCCGCGTTCCATCTGGACAAGCTGGTGGACGCGGGGCTGCTGGAGGTGGGCAGCCGGCGGTTGACGGGCCGGTCGGGGCCGGGTGCGGGGCGTCCGGCGAAGGTGTACCGGCGGTCGGGGGCGGAGCGGTCCGTGTCGGTGCCGGGGCGCGATTACCGGACGGTGGCGGGGCTGCTGGCGGAGGCGGCGGAGTCGGCGGGCCTGGACATGGAGCTGCAGGACGCGGCGCGCCGGCGGGGGCGGGCGCTGCGGGAGCGGGCGCTGCGGGCGCCGCGGGAGCGGCCCGGTGGCGTCGGGGAGCTGGCGGAGGTGCTCGCCGAGCGCGGCTACGAGCCGGTCCGGGACGCGGAGGGTGATGTCCTGCGGATGCGCAACTGCCCGTTCCATGCGGTGGCGGAGCAGTTCCCGCCGCTGGTGTGCGGGATGAATCTGGCGCTGCTGGAGGGGCTGGTGGAGGGTTCGGGGGTGCGGGTGCGGATGGATCCGCGTCCCGGCTGGTGCTGCGTGGCGGCCGAACCTTCTAAAAACAACGAGGATTGACATAGAAGCGGGCCCCGTGGTGGGCTGGGGATCATGAACGCAGACACCCGGTGGCATCTCGCCCAGTTCAACGTCGCCACGCTCCGCCACCCCCTCGACGACCCGCGCACCGCGGACTTCGTCGCGCTGCTGGATCCGGTGAACGCGCTCGCCGACGCGGCGCCGGGCTTCGTGTGGCGGCTGGTGGAGGAGGGGCGGCCCGACGCCACCGGGATGCGTCCGGCCGGTGCCGACGTGATCGTCAACTTCTCGGTGTGGGAGTCGGCGGAGGCGCTGTGGGACTTCGTCTACCGCAGCGCGCACCTGGAGACGATGCGCCGCCGCCGCGAGTGGTTCCACCGGCATGCGGAGGCGCACCTGGTCATGTGGTGGATCCCGGCGGGCCACGTCCCGACCGTCGGGGAGGGCCTGGAGCGCCTGGCGGTCCTGCGCGCTCAGGGCCCGTCCCCGCGCGCGTTCACCTTCAACTCGGCCTACACGGCCGAGGAGGCCGCCGGCGCCGGGCCGGCGGCCGTGCGCGGCTAGCCGAGCAGGCCGGCGGTGTGGCGGCCGGCGGCGGCGGCGGCGAGGAAGTAGGGGAGGTCCTCGTCGAGGCGGCGGCCCATGGTGGACAGGCGGACGCCCCAGTCCTCCTCGGCGGCCCGCAGGGTCTCGTGGAGGCCGTCGACGGGGACGGGGACGAGCCGGTGCCGGTCGCCGAGCGGGGCGGCCTCGGCGGCGACGCGGGCGCCGAAGGGGCCGCCGAGTTCGGGGACGGGGATGTCGGCGGCGGCGAGCGCGACGCGGCCGTAGGCGGTGAGGCAGTGGTGGGAGACCCCGATGTGGCGCTCCCGCCTGTCGCCCTCGCTGACGCGCAGGGAGCCGACGGGCCGTCCGCGCAGCACGGACGCGGCGTTGACGGCCTCCCCGGCCGAGACGCCGGAGAACCCCCAGGTCGTGCCGGTGCCGAGATTGCCGGGCCCCTGGGCGAGGACGACGGCGTCTGCGCCGAGGACGAGCCGGGCGGCGAGGAGCCCGGTGTGGACGGTGACGGCTTCGAGGTCGCCGCCGAACGCCTGCCCGACGGTGACGGTGGCGGCGAGGGCGCCCGCGTCCTTGAGCCGGGCGATGGACATGGAGAACCAGGACGGCAGCGCCCCGCCGTCCGGCATGACGTACACGACCCGCGCGGCCGGCCGGGCGGCCAGCAGTGCGGCCAGGATCGGCGGGAGCGCGGAGTGCAGGTCGGCGACGACGACGGGCATGCCGCCGAGGGAGTCGGCGTCGCGGAGCAGGTCGTGGTGGGGGGAGTCCTGCTCGTCGGCGCCGAGGACGGTGGCCTGCAGGGGGGTGTAGCGGGCCTTGACGAGGTGGCCGGGGCCGGTGGGGTCGGGCGGGAGCCGGTCGGGGACCGCGACGACCATCGCGTAGCCGCCGGTCCCGAGTCCCATCGCCAAGGCCGTAGTGTTGAGCAGGACGGTATCGCCCGGTTCGGGCCGTCCCACCAGGGCGGGATAGGCCAGCGCGCGGTGCGTGCCGTCGCCCCCGATCGAGACGTTCAGCTCGACCGCTCCCGGCCATTCGCGGCGGATGTCCTCAACTGTGCCTTTGCGCCATCGGATCACACCGGGAAACGGTAGCGTCCTGCACGACGGCTCGCGGGGACGATCGGCCCACCCGGCCGAGGGCGGGGCCTACGGAGGGAACGAGGTGGTGGCGGAGTGTCGCGGCGCAAGACCGAGCGCCTGCTGAATCTGGTGGTCTGCCTGCTCGCGACCCGGCGCTATCTGACGGCCGAGCAGATCCGCCGGGCGGTGCCCGGCTACCCGGACTCCGACGAGGCGTTCAAGCGCATGTTCGAGCGGGACAAGGAGGAGCTGCGCGAGCTCGGCGTCCCGCTGGAGGTGGGCAGCGACCAGCAGGGCGGCGGCGGTGAGGAGATCGGGTACCGGATCCCGCCGCAGGCCTACGAGCTGCCCGACATCCACCTGACGCCGGACGAGGCGGCGGTGCTGGGCCTGGCGGCGCGGGTGTGGCAGCGGGCGAGCATGGCGGAGGCGGCGTCGGGCGCGCTGCTGAAGCTGCGCGCGGCGGGGGTGGAGACGGACGCGGCGCCGGCGGTGGGGATCGAGCCGCGGGTGAACACCCACGAGCCGGCGTTCGCGGCGCTGTGGGAGGCGGTGCGGGACGGCCGCCCGGTGGCGTTCGACTACCAGGGCATCGGGCGGACGTCGGTGGCGCGGCGGCACCTGGAGCCGTGGGGCGTGGTGAGCCGCCGCGGCCGCTGGTACGTGGTGGGGTTCGACCGCGACCGCGACGAGCAGCGGGTGTTCCGGCTGAGCCGCGTCGTGGGGGAGGTCGCCGCGGACGGCCCGGCGGGGTCGGTGACGGTCCCGGACGGGGTGGACGTGCGGCGCATCGCGTTCGACTGGGGCGACCCGGTGAGCGAGCCGCGGCCGGCGGCGGTGCGGCTGCGGCGCGGCGCCGCGCAGGGCCCGCGCCGGTGGGCCCGCGATGTCCGCCCGGCCGAGGACGCGGCGTGGGACGGGGAGTGGGACGAGGCGGTCCTGACGTTCCGGGACGCCGACCGGTTCGCGCCGTACCTGGCGCGGTTCGCCGACGATGTGGTGGTGCTCGACCCGCCGGATCTGCGGGAGGCGGTGATCCAGCACCTGAAGTCGGTGCTGGCGGGCACCGGCGGGCATCCGGGGGAAGCGGGGGAGGCCCGATGAGCGGCAAGGCGGGGACCAGGGCCGGGGCGACGACGTCCACCGACCGGCTGGGGCGGCTGCTGGCGCTGGTCCCGTACGTGGTGAACCGCGACTCGGTGCTGCTCGGCGAGGCCGCGGCGGCGTTCGGGGTGACCGAGAAGCAGCTGATCGACGACCTGAACCTGCTGTGGTGCGTGGAGCTGCGGGCGCCCGACCCGTACTGCCCGATCGACCTGTCCTACGAGGGCGGGGAGATCACGGTGGCGGAGGCGGAGTCGATCGCGCGGCCGCTGCGGCTGAAGGTGGACGAGGCGTCGGCGCTGCTGGTGGCGCTGCGGATGCTGGCGGGGATCCCGGACCTGGACGACCGGGACGCGCTCAGCCGGGTGATCGCGAAGCTGGAGAGCGCGGCGGGGGAGGCCGCGGCGGTGTCCAGCCAGGTCGCGGTGGAGGTGGACGCCTACGGCGGGACCGCCGACCCGGCCCGCACCGCGGTCGGGGTGCTGCGGGACGCGATCGCGGCGGGCCGCCGCGTGCACCTGACCTACTACGTGCCGGCGCGGGACGAGAACACCGAGCGGGACGTCGACCCGATGCGGCTGCTGGTCGTGGAGGGCAACACCTACCTGGAGGGGTGGTGCCGGCGGGCGGAGGCGGTGCGGCTGTTCAAGCTGGACCGGATCGCCGACCTGTCGGTGCTGGACGTGCCCGCGCAGGTGCCGGACGAGGCCGAGCCGATCGACGTCGACGCCGGCCTGTTCCGCCCGTCGCCGCAGGATGAGGCGGTCACGCTGGAGCTGACGCCGCGCGGCCGGTGGGTCGCCGACTACTACCCGTGCGAGAGCGTGCAGGAACTGGGGGAGGGGCGGCTGCGGGTCGTCCTGCGGACCCCGGACGCGCGGTGGGTGCGGGGCCTGGCGCTGCGGCTCGGAGACCAGGGCCGGGTGGTGGCGCCGGCGGGCGTCGCGGCCGCGGTGCGCGAGGAGGCGGCGCGGGCGCTGGCCCGCTACGGCATGGGGTGAGGGCGCGGGCCGGGAGCCGGGCGGGTCGGGCGCGGCGCGCGGATCGGATACCGTGGCCGGGTGATGTGGGTCGCGGTGTCGGTGTCGCTGGGCTTCGCCGGCCTGGCTGTGCTCGCCTGGTGCGCCTTCAGGGTGTGGCTGGGCGTGCGGCGTTTCGGTCGTGAACTGGAACGCACCAGGCGGAGGCTGGAGCCGAAACAGTCGGCGCTGCGCGATGAACTCTCCCGTATCGAGGACGCCCGGCCGCCACAAACGCCCGGCGAGGGCGTACGATCGGCCTGAGTGCCATTCTGCTGAAGAGGATTGCCATGCCGAACATCGGGACTCCCGAACTGCTCATCATCCTGCTGGTCGTCGTGCTGATCTTCGGGTCGGCGAAGCTTCCGCAGCTCGCCCGGTCGCTGGGCAAGTCGGCGCGGATCCTCAAGGCCGAGACCAAGGGCCTGCGCGAGGACGAGGACGACGCGCCCGCGGACCGGACCGCGCAGGCGGCGGCCCCGGCCCAGCCGGCGGCGCAGCCCGCGGCGCAGGCCGAGGACCCGCGGGAGCGGGCGGCGCGGCTGCGCGAGGAGGCGGCGCGGCTGGACCGCGAGGCGGCGGCCGGTGAGGCCGGCCAGCGGCCGCGCGGCGCGATCGGGTCCGGTGAGCCGATCCAGGGCGTGCCGGTGTCGGACCCGGGCAAGCTCCGCCAGGGCTGAGCGGCCCGGCCGCCGACGATTCCCGCCGACCCCCGAGCCTGAATGCCGACGATGAGACTGAGCAGGCCCGATGCCGCCGCCCCCGACGGCCGCATGCCCCTCATGGACCATCTCCGTGAGCTGCGCAACCGGTTGATCAAGGCGATCCTCGCCTTCGTGGTCGGCGCGATCGCCGGCTGGCTGCTGTTCGACCCCGTGTGGGACTTCCTGAAGCAGCCGTACTGCTCGCTGCCGCAGTCCCATGTGATCGACAAGGACCAGTGCTCCCTGTTCGTCAACGGGATCTTCTCCTCGTTCTTCCTGAAGCTGAAGATCTCCTGCATCATCGGCGCGGTGATCTCCGCGCCGGTGTGGCTGTACCAGATATGGGCCTTCGTCGCGCCGGGCCTGTACAACCGCGAGCGGCGCTGGACGTATGTGTTCCTCGGCGCCGCGGTCCCGCTGTTCTTCGTCGGGACGGCGCTGGCGTACGTGACCGTCGACAAGGGCCTGGCGATCTTCCTGGGGTTCGTCGCCGACGACGTCAAACCGCTGATCACGGTCGACAGCTATCTCAGCTACGTGCTGACGATGCTGCTGGTGTTCGGGCTGACGTTCGAGCTCCCGCTGTTCGTGGTGGTGCTGAACCTGGCCGGGGTGCTCAGCTCCAAGCGGATCCGCGGCCTCCAGCGGATGATCCTGTTCGGCATCTTCGTGTTCGCGGCGGTCGCCACGCCGAGCGCCGACCCGTTCACGATGCTGGCGCTGGCGCTGCCGACCGTGCTGCTGTTCGAGATCGCGGCGCTGCTGGCGTTCCTCAACGACCGCCGCCGGGCGCGCCGCGCCGACCCGTACGAGGGCCTGTCGGACGACGAGGCGTCCCCGCTGGACCTGGACGCGATCGACGCGGAGTTGGAGAAGGGCGACGCCGCCCGCTGACCGCCGCCCGGTGACCGCCGCCCGGTGACCGCCGCCGTGCCGTCCGCCGTCGTGCCGCGCGCCGGCCGCCGCGGATCGAGTCGGCCGTGAATTGGGTATCGGGCCGGTCGAAACCGTAGGCTCGACGGTATGACCACCCCCGACACGGCGTCGGCCGACCAGAGCCCGGCCCAGCGGTACGCCGCCTACCGCAGGCGCACCGCCGGGAGCGGCCCGGCCCTGCTGGACTTCCGCACCCTGTACGACTTCGAGCTGGACGCGTTCCAGCTGGAGGCGTGCCGGGCGCTGGAGGGCGGCAGCGGCGTGCTGGTCGCCGCGCCCACCGGTTCCGGGAAGACGGTGGTGGGGGAGTTCGCCGTCCACCTGGCCCTCACCGGCGGCGGCAAGTGCTTCTACACCACGCCGATCAAGGCGCTGTCGAACCAGAAGTACGCCGACCTGGTCCGCCGGTACGGGCCGGCGAAGGTGGGGCTGCTGACCGGCGACAACAGCGTGAACGGCGAGGCGCCGATCGTCGTGATGACGACCGAGGTGCTGCGGAACATGCTGTACGCGGGGTCGCAGACCCTCGCGGGCCTGGCGTTCGTGGTGATGGACGAGGTCCACTACCTCGCCGACCGGTTCCGCGGCGCCGTGTGGGAAGAGGTGATCATCCACGTCCCGGACTCGGTGCGGATCGTGGCGCTGTCGGCGACGGTGTCCAACGCCGAGGAGTTCGGCGAGTGGCTGCACGAGGTCCGCGGCGACACCGCGGTGATCGTGGACGAGCACCGTCCCGTCCCGCTGTTCCAGCACATGCTCGTCGGCGCCCGCCTGTACGACCTGTTCGTCGACACGGGCAAGGGCAAGGACCGGCAGGCGCGGCTGAACCCGCAGCTGACCCGGATGGCGGTCGAGGAGGTCCGGCGCGCCAAGGTCAACCAGGGCCGCCGCACCGGCCGCCGCCGCGCGCCGCGCCCGCAGCGGTTCCGGCCGCCGCACCGCCCGGACGTGATCGAGCGGCTGGAGCGCGCCGGGCTGCTCCCGGCGATCACGTTCATCTTCTCCCGGGCCGGCTGCGACGCCGCCGTCCTGCAGTGCCTGCACGCGGGGATCCGGCTGACGTCCAAGGAGGAGTCGGAGGAGATCCGCGCGCACGCCGAGCTGCGCACCGCCGACATCGCGCCGGAGGACCTGCGGATCCTCGGGTTCGGCGACTTCCTGGAGGCGCTGCAGCGCGGCGTCGCCGCGCACCACGCCGGGATGCTGCCGACGTTCAAGGAGATCGTCGAGGAGCTGTTCACCCGCGGGCTGATCAAGGCGGTGTTCGCGACGGAGACGCTCGCGCTCGGCATCAACATGCCGGCCCGCACCGTGGTGATCGAGAAGCTCGACAAGTGGAACGGCGAGGCGCACGTCGACCTGACCCCCGGCGAGTACACGCAGCTGACGGGGCGCGCGGGGCGGCGCGGCATCGACGTGGAGGGCCACGCCGTCGTGGTGTGGGGCCCGAACGTGGAGCCCGCGTCGGTCGCGGGCCTGGCCGGCACCCGCACCTACCCGCTGAACTCCAGCTTCCGGCCGTCGTACAACATGGCGGTGAACCTGGTCGGCGCCGTCGGCCTCGAGCGGGCCCGGACGCTGCTGGAGGAGTCGTTCGCGCAGTTCCAGGCCGACCGGGCCGTGGTCGGGCTGGCCCGGCAGGTCCGCAAGAACGAGGAGGCCCTGCAGGGGTACGCCGAGGCCGCGCAGTGCCATCTCGGCGACTTCATGGAGTACGCGGCGATGCGGCGGCGGCTGTCGGACCGGGAGGCGGAGCTGTCCCGGGAGCGGACGTCGGCGCGCCGCGCGGAGGCCGCGAAGTCGCTGGAGCGGCTGCGGCCCGGCGACGTGGTCATCGTGCCGTCGGGGCGCCGCTCCGGGCTCGCCGTCGTCCTCGACCCGGGGGTCGGGCGGCGCTCGGACGGGCCGGCGCCGCTGGTGCTGACGATCAACCGGTCGGTGCAGCGGCTGTCGGTCCAGGACTTCCCGCGCGCCGTGGAGCCGGTCGACCGGATCCGGATCCCGAAGTCGTTCAGCCCCCGCAACCCGCAGGACCGCCGCGACCTGGCGTCGACGCTGCGCAACCGGGTGCCCGACGACGTCCGCGACCGCAAGCGGTCCCGCGCCGACACCGCCGCCGCCGACGACGCCGAGATCACCCGGCTGCGCGCCGACCTGCGCCACCACCCGGTGCACGGCTGCGACCAGCGCGAGGACCACGCCCGCTGGGCCGAGCGGTACCACCGGCTGGACCGGGAGACCGAGCAGCTGCGCCGCCGCGTCGAGGGCCGCTCCCAGGTCATCGCCCGCACCTTCGACCGGGTGTGCGCCGTCCTGCAGCAGCTCGGGTACCTCGACGGGGACTCCGTCACCGACGAGGGCCGCCGCCTCGGCCGCATCTACAACGAGCTGGACCTGCTGACCGCCGAGAGCCTGCGCGAGGGGCTGTGGGAGAAGCTCGGCCACGCCGAGCTGGCCGCGTGCGTGTCGGCGCTGGTGTACGAGTCGCGGCAGCCCGACGACGCGGCCCCGCCGCGCACCCCGGCCGGTGCCGCGCAGGACGCGCTCGGCTCGATGGTGCGGCTGTGGGGGGAGCTGGAGGCGGTCGAGCACGACAACCGGGTGTCGTTCCTGCGCGAGCCCGACCTCGGGTTCGCGTGGACGGCGTACCGGTGGGCGAAGGGCGACGACCTCGACGAGGTGCTGCTGGAGAGCGACCTGACCGCCGGCGACTTCGTCCGCGCGGTGAAGCAGCTGCTGGACCTGCTCGGCCAGGTCGCCGACGCGGCGCCGCCGAACAGCCACATCCGCAAGACCGCGCGCCGCGCGATGGACGCGATGCGCCGCGGCGTCGTCGCCTACAGCTCCGTCGGCTAGTGCCCCCGGCCGGCGGCGTTGGCCAGTGGCGTCGGCAAGCGGCCCCGGCCAGCTCCGTCGGCCGGCGGCGTCGGCCAGCGGCGCCCCGGCTAGCGGCCCGGGCAAGCGGCCGCGGCTAGGGGTGGTGGGCGCTCGCCGTCGCGTTCTTGCGGCGGGCGCGGCGGGCGGACAGGGTGCGGTCCACGCGGTAGGTCGCCAGCCGGACGAGGAGCGCCTGCGGCGGGCGCCGCAGGAACCGGGGCGTCACGCGGTGCCCGGCTGAGGCGCTCCACAGCAGCAGCCCGGCGGCGCGGCGGCGGCCCGGCGTCCACGGCAGCCCGTACTGCGCGCGCAGCGGCTCGGGCAGCAGCGCGGCGGTGATGAGCCGGAACACGGCGAGGGCGGGGAACAGGACGCGGAGCTTGCGGGGCCACAGGACGGCGTCGGCGACCTCGCGGCCCGCGTCGGTGACCTCCAGCCCGGCGAGCGTCTCGGCCATGTAGGCGCGGAACGCGGCCAGGTCGGGGGGCTGCGCGTCCAGCGGGCAGCCGAGGACCTCGGCGACGACGCGGGCCTGCCGGTAGTACTCCTCGGGGTCGGTGTCGCGGGGCCGCATCAGCGTCTCGTGGATGTACAGGGCCGAGTCGATGAGCGTGGCGTTGACCCACATCTGCAGGTCCGGGTCGTTGCCGGAGTAGCCCTCGCCGCGGACCATCGTGTGGATGCCGCGGACCTTCGCGGCGATCCGCGCGACCTGCTCGGGCGTCCCGAACGTGGTGACGAGCAGGAAGTCCAGGGTGCCGAACAGGCGGGCGAGGGGGCGGTCGGCGAAGTCGCTGTGCTCGGCGACGCCGCGGGCCACGCCCGGGTGGGCGAGCTGCATCAGCAGCGCCCGCCCGGCGGCGAGGCCGACGAGCGGCTCGGCGGCCAGCGTGCGCAGGACGTCGCGGTCGGCGAGCCGCTCCGCCGGCCGGTCGGGTGCGGGGAGCGGGGGTGTGGCGGGCAAGGCGGGCCTCCCGGCGGTTCGGATCCTCGCCCGCCATCCTCGCGCAACTATTGACGGACGGTCAATAAGCCCGGCCCGGCCCCCGCGCCGGGGTGTCCGCGCGGGTCAGGAGCCGACGGCGGTCAGCGCGGCGACCTGGTCCGCGCTCAGTTCCACCCCGGCGGCCGCGGTGTTCTCCTCCAGGTGCGCGACCGTGGACGTGCCCGGGATCGGCAGCATCACCGGGGAGCGCGCCAGCAGCCACGCCAGGCTCACCTGGGCGGGGGTCGCGCCGGTCGCGGCGGCGACCTCGTCGACCGGGCCGCCCGGACGCGCCAGCCTGCCGGCCTTGATCGGGAACCAGGGGATGAACCCGAGGCCCTCGGCCGCGCAGTGCTCCAGGACGTCCTCGTAGTTGCGGTCGGCCAGGTTGTAGCGGTTCTGCACGGTGGCGATCGCGGTGACCCGGCGGGCCTTTTCGATCTCCTTCACCCCGACCTCCGACAGGCCGATCGAGGCGATCTTCCCCTCGTCGCGCAGGGCCGCGAGCTCCCCGACCTGGTCGGCGAGCGGGACCTGCGGGTCGACCCGGTGCAGCTGGAACAGCCCGATCCGCTCCACGCCGAGGCGCCGCAGGGCCATCTCGACCTGCTGGCGCAGGTAGGCGGGGCGGCCGAGCATGTGCCACTCGTCCGGTCCGGTCCGCACGAACCCGGCCTTCGTCGCGACCAGCAGCCCCTCCGGGTAGGGGTGCAGCGCCTCCCGGATGACCTCCTCGCTGGCGAACGGGCCGTAGGAGTCGGCGGTGTCGATGAAGTCCACGCCGAGTTCGACGGCCCGGCGCAGCACCCGGACGGCCTCCGCCCGGTCGCGGGGCGGGCCCCACGTCCCCGGGCCGGTCAGCCGCATCGCGCCGTAGCCGAGGCGGTGGACGGTGTGCTCGCCGATGGTGAAGGTGCCGGAGGCGTGTGCCGGGGCGGCCGCTGAGGTGTCGGACATGCCGGCGATCTTACCGAGCGGGCCGGACCCTACCCAGGTCGGAGGCGCCTCATCAGCGCGGAGGAGCCGGGCACCGCGGCGGGCGCGCTACTGTGATCACGATCACGGAACCACCGCCGACCAGCCCGGGAAGTGCCAATGATCGAGGCGGAGAACCTCAGCAAACGCTACGGAGACAAGACCGCGGTCGACGACCTGTCCTTCACGGTCGCGCCCGGCCGGGTCACCGGCTTCCTCGGCCCGAACGGGGCCGGGAAGTCGACCACGATGCGGCTGCTGCTCGGCCTGGACCGGCCCGACCGCGGCGACGCCCGCATCCACGGCCGCCACTACCGCGACCTGGACGCGCCGCTGCGCGTCGTCGGCGCGCTGCTGGAGGCGCGGGCCGTGCACACCGGCCGCAGCGCCTACAACCACCTGCTGTGCCTGGCGCAGACGCAGGGCATCGGCAAGCGGCGCGTCGACGAGGTCGTCGACCTGGTCGGGCTCACCGGCCCCGCCCGCAAGCGCGCGGGCGGGTTCTCCCTCGGCATGGGGCAGCGGCTCGGCATCGCCGCCGCGCTGCTCGGCGACCCGTCGGTGCTGATCCTGGACGAGCCCGTCAACGGCCTCGACCCCGAGGGCATCATGTGGATCCGCACCCTCATGCAGCGGCTCGCCGCCGAGGGCCGCACGGTGTTCGTCTCCAGCCACCTGATGAACGAGATGGCCGTCACCGCCGAGCACCTCATCGTCATCGGCCGCGGCCGGCTGATCGCCGACTGCTCCACCGAGGAGTTCATCGAGCGCAGCACCGAGAAGACGGTGACGGTGCGCAGCCCCGACGCCGACCGGCTCGCCGGCGTCGTCGCCGCCGAGGGCGGCAAGGTCGCCGCGGGCGGCGACGGGCTGATCACCGTGACCCAGATGGAGGCGCCCCGGGTCGGCGAGCTGGCCGCCGCGGAGGGGATCGTCCTGCACGAGCTGACCCCGAGCCGCGGCTCCCTGGAGGCGGCGTTCATGGAACTGACCCGTGACAGCGTCGAGTACGGCGCGGACCCCGGCATCGATCCCGGCATCGATCCCGGCGCCGTCCGGGGCGCCGTGCCCGGAGCCGTCCCGAGCCCGGAGGGGGACCCCCGATGACCGCGCCCACCGCCGCGTCCGCCGCCCGGCCCGCCGCCGGCCCGCCCGAGTTCGGCCGGCCCGGCTTCGGCCGGCTGCTGGTGTCGGAGTGGACGAAGATCCGCACCGTCCGCTCCACGCTGTGGTCGCTGATCCTGCTGGTCGTCCTCGACCTCGGGTTCACCGCCCTGTTCGTCGGCCTCACGATGTCGCAGTGGGACAACACGAGCGCCGGGGACCGCGCGGCGATCTCCGCCGACCCGGTCAGCTTCATCCTCGGCAGCGGGTTCTTCCTCAGCCAGCTGACCGTCTGCGTCCTCGGCGTGCTGGTGATCGGCTCGGAGTACTCCACCGGCATGATCCGCGCCAGCCTGCTGGCCGTGCCGCGGCGGCTGCCGATGCTGTGGGCCAAGGCCCTGGTGTTCGGGCTGGTCGTCCTCGTCCTCGGCATCGCGGTGTCGTTCGTCTCGTTCTTCATCGGCGTCGGCCTCGTCGGGGACCGGATGGAGATCTCCCTCGGCGACCCGGGCGTGCTGCGCGCCGTCATCGGCGGCGGCCTCTACCTGGCGATGCTCGGCCTGTTCGCGCTCGCGATCGGCGCGATCGTGCGGCACACCGCCGGCGGTATCACCGGCGTCATCGGGTTCGTGCTGGTGCTGGCGCCGCTCGCCATGCTGCTGCCCGGCAGCATCGGCGACCACGTCCACGCCTACCTGCCGTCCGAGGCCGGCACCCTGATCGCCAAGGCCCAGCAGGGGCCGGACGACCTGCTGTCGCCCTGGCAGGGCTACGGCGTCTTCGCGCTCTGGACCGTCGCGCTGCTCGCCCTCGCCGCGTTCCTGCTCAAACGCAGGGACGCCTGAGCCACCCCCGCCCCAGCGTCCCCGTGCCGGATCCCCGGCGCGGGGACGTTCGCGTTTCCGCATCCCCCGCCACCTGGACTGTTGCACGATGCAAAGATCCGGGCGTACCGTGTTGGTCAGTTGCTTAAAGCGGATGACCAAGAGGCGGGGGACGATGGCGGACGGCGCGGTGCCGACCCGGATCCGGCTGCTGGAGGCGGCCGTCGCGGTGATGGCCGAGGGCGGCTGGGCGGCGGTGACGTCGCGGGCCGTGGCCGAGCGGGCGCGGGCCAACAACGCGCTCGTGCACTACTACTTCGGGTCCGTGGACGCCCTGCGGCGGGCCGCGGTCGCGCACGCGGTCGAGAAGGAGCTCGAAGGCCCCGTGGAGGCGATCCTGCGCGCGGCGGACGCCCTCACCGGAGTCGCCGACGGCGTCCGTGAGCTCGTGGACCGCGGCGCCGGCACCACCGGGCAGCGGGTGATGGTCGAGGCGATGACGCACGGCCTGCGCGACGGCGAGCTGCGCGCCGGGACCGAGCGGCAGCTCCGGATGTTCCGGGACCTGCTCGCCGCCCGGCTCGCCGAGGACCGGGCGGCGGGGCGGCTGCGCCCCGACGCCGACCCGCGCGGCCTGGCGGTGGTGTTCGCCGCCCTGCTGGACGGGCTGCTCATGCACGTGCTGATCGACCCGGAGACCGAGGCCGGCGACGCGACGGCGGGGCTGACCGCCCTGCTGCGCCCGGCCGGCCCCCCGCCCGGGCAGGCAGGCGAAGGAGACGGCGATGAGGAGACACGGCGGTGAGCGGGCGCCCGCCCGCACGGGCGGGCCGGCCCCGGCCCCGCGCGACCCGGGGGACGCGGGGGCCGCGGTCCCGGCGGTCCTGCTGCGCGGGGCGGGCAGGACCTACGGGACCGGGCACGCCCGGGTCCACGCGCTGCGCGAGGTGGACCTGGAGGTGCCGCGGGGCGAGTTCGCCGTCCTGCTCGGCCCGTCCGGGTCCGGCAAGACGACCCTGCTCAACCTGATCGGCGGGATCGAGCCCGCCACCGAGGGCGTGGTGACCGCCGGGGGCCGCGACCTGTCCGGGCTCGGCGAGGACGCCCGCACCGCCTACCGGCGCGACACCGTCGGGTTCGTGTTCCAGTTCTTCAACCTGATCCCGTCGCTGACCGCGCTGGAGAACGTCCGGCTGGTCGCTGAGCTGACCGGCCGCGGCGACCGGGAGCGGTCGCGGGCGGCCCTGTCGGCCGTCGGGCTCGCCGGGCGCGCAGGCCACTTCCCGGCACAGCTGTCGGGCGGCGAGCAGCAGCGCGTCGCGATCGCCCGCGCCATCGCCAAGGACCCGGCGCTGCTGCTGTGCGACGAGCCGACCGGCGCCCTCGACCTGGAGACCGGCCGCGGCGTCCTGCGCGTCCTGCAGGACCTGAACCGCGAGGGCCGGACGGTCCTGGTCGTCACCCACAACGCCGCGATCGCCGCGATCGCGCACCGCGTGGTGCGGATGCGGTCCGGGCGCGTCGTCGAGGTCACCGCCAACGCCGCGCCCGCCGGCGCCGACGAGGTGACCTGGTGACCGGCGGGGTGAGCGGCGGGGTGATCGGCAGGGGGAGCGTCCTCAACGTCAAGCTCCGCCGCGACCTGCGGCGCCGCCCCGCGCAGCTGGTGTCGGTGGTGGTGCTGGTGATGCTCGGCGTCGCGCTGTTCGGCGCGTCCTACGACGCCTACCGGAACCTCGATTCCGGCTACCAGGCGCTGTTCCACGAGTACCGGTTCGCCGACCTCACCCTGACCGGCGGCGACACCGCCGCGATCGCGGCGGAGGCGTCGGCGCGGACCGGGGTGGAGGCCGTCGCCGTCCGCACCGTCGCGGACGTGCCGCTGCGCCTGCCGGGCGGCGGGACCCTCGTCGGCCGCGTCGTCGGGCTGCCCGCAGGGGCGCAGCCCGGGGTGAACCGGGTGAAGGTCCTCGACGGCGCCTACCTCGACCCGGCCGCGCCGCGGGGCGTCCTCGCCGAGAAGCACCTCGCCGACCACGCGGGGCTGGCGCCGGGCGCCGGGGTGTCGGTGTGGGACGGGCACGCGTGGCGGACGCTGTCGGTGCGCGGCACCGCGTCCTCGCCCGAGTACCTGTGGCCCGCGCCGAGCCGCCAGAACGTGCTGCCGGCGCCCGGCTCGTTCGGCGTCCTGTTCGTCCCCGAGGCCCTCGCCCGCCGGGTCGCCGGGACGGCGGCGCCGAACCAGGCCGCCGTCTACTACACCGCCGATGGGCGCGGGCACGCCGCCGGACTCGACGCGGCCCTCACCTCCGCCGCCCGCGGGCACGGCGCCGGCGCCGCGATCACCCGCGCCGAGCAGCCCTCCAACGCCACCCTCGCCGAGGACATCAAGGGGTTCTCCGAGCTGGCCGTGCTGTTCCCGCTGCTGTTCCTGGCCGCCGCGGGCGTCGCCGTCTACGTCGTGCTGACCCGCCGCGTCGCCCGCGACCGCGTCGTCATCGGCACGCTGCGCGCCTGCGGGTTCGGCCGCCGCACCCTCGTCGTCCACTACCTGGCGACCGGGGTCGCGGTCGGGCTCGCGGGGTCCGTCCTCGGCGTCGCCGCCGGGCTGCTGCTCGCCGGGTCCGTGACGCGGCTGTACGGGGAGGCGATCGGGCTGCCGGAGACGCTGGTGTCGGTGCGCGCGTCGACCGTGCTCGCCGGGCTGGCGTTCGGGGTGGCCGCCGGGGCGCTCGCCGCGCTCGCGCCCGCGCTGTCGGCCGCCCGCGTCCCGCCCGCCGAGGCGATGCGCGGCACCGTCCCGGCGACCGGGGGAGCGGGGCGGCTCGCCCGGCTGGGACGCGCGGTGCCCGCCGCCGGGCGGCTCCCCGCCGGAGCGTGGCTGGTGCTGCGCGGCCCCGCCCGCCAGTTGCGCCGGACCCTGTACACCATGGCCGGCGTCGTCCTCGCGCTCGTGCTGATCCTGGTGTCGTGGGGGATGCTCGACTCCTCCCGGGCCACCGTGTCCCGGCAGTTCGACCAGATCCAGCGGCAGGACGCCGAGCTGGTCCTCGGGCGCCCCCTCGGCGGCGCCGGGCTCGAGGCGCTGGCCGCGACCGGCGGGGTGCGGGCGGCCGAGCCGTCCGCGCACGTGCCCGTCACCATCACCGCCGGCGGCAGGGGGTACTCCACCACCGTCGTCGGGCTCCCCGCCGGGACCCGCATGCACCGGTTCCTCACCCCCGGCGGCGGCGAGCGGGCCCTCCCCGGGCGCGGCGCGCTGGTCGGCGCCGCACTGCGCGGGCGGCTCGGCGTGGACGTCGGCGACCGCATCGGGCTGCGCCTGGCCGGCGGCCGCACCGCCACCACGACCATCGCCGGTTTCGTGGACGAGCCGCTCGGCACCTACGCCTACGCCACCCTCGGCCAGGTCGCCGCCTGGGCGCCCGGCACCGAGCCCGACACCGTTCTCGTCACGTTCGACCCCGGCGCCGACCGCGCCGCCGTCGAGCACGCCCTCGCCGCCCGTCCCGGCGTCGTCGCCTACACCGACGCGCGGGCCGTGAAGAAGACGATGGACGCGTACATGAACCTGTTCTACGTGTTCGTGGCGGTCATGCTCGCGTTCGGCGGGCTGCTGGCGTTCACCGTCCTGTTCGCCACCCTGTCGGTGAACCTCGCCGAGCGCGGCACCGAACTGGCCGCCCTGCGCGCCGCCGGCGTCGGGCGGCGCCGCCTCGGCCGCCTCGTCACCGCCGAGAACCTCCTCGTGGTGACCGCCGGCGCGATCCCCGGCCTGATCCTCGGGCGGCTGGCCACGGGCGCGTTCCTCGGCGCGTTCAACAGCGACCTGATGTCCTTCCACACCGAGATCAGGCCCGCCACGTTCGCCTGGTCGGCGCTCGCCGTCATCGCCGCCGCCTGGCTGGCGCAGCGACCCGGCCTGCGCGCCCTCGCCCGCATGGACCTCGCCGCGCTCGTCCGGGAGCGCGCGGGCTGAGCCCCGTGCGCGGCGGCGCCGCACGGGACCTCCCATGCGGGCGCCGCCGCGCGCCGGGTCAGGCGTAGACGCCGTTCAGCCAGTCCTGCCAGGACCCCCGCGCCCGCTCCGCGGACGCGGCGGCGTCCGGCGCGAACCGGTGCAGGGCGACTCCGACCGGCCCGCCCCACGCGTCCCGGCCGAAGATCCGGTACATCGCGTCGCCGGTGCGAAGCCCCGCGAAGTGCTCGGTGCGGTAGTCGAGGACCGCGCCGGCCGGGCCGGTGCCGGGCAGGTCCACCCGCACCGTGTCTCCCTCGGCGGCGTCGTCCAGCCCGAGCGCCTTCACGGCGGCGGCGAACGAGCCCTTCCGCATGGACGCCTCCGGCCCCTGGATGTCGGAGTGGACCGCCCGGCGGCCGGTGAAGTGCGTCAGGTACTGGCGGAGCGTGTGCAGGTAGAAGTCGGTGTGCCTGCTCGCGCCGTCGTACTGGTCGTCCCAGCCGCCGGTGAAGATACCGCTGTGCACGTACCGGACCCAGGCGCCGCCGCCCTCGCGCGGCTCGATCAGGTGGTCCACGACGTTCAGCGTCTGCGGCATGCCGCCGAGGCCGTCCGGGTCCTCCGCGCGGCTGGTCAGCCGGTGCGGCGGGTCCCAGGCGGTGATGACGCCCATGCCGGCGGCCGTGCCGCCCTCGCGGGGCTCGAACTCCATCGGCCACAGCCACGCGGCGGTGCCGGTGGTGACGGCCTCCCACACCTGCTCGGGGGACGCCTCGGTCTCGTACTCGCGGACGATCTCGAATTCCCTGCCCATGGTTCCCTCTCCTCGCCGTTCAGGTTCCGATCTGCTCCGGGGCGTCCGGCCGGCCCGCCGCCGGCGCCCCCGGTTCGCTCTTCAGGGACGGGTGGACGGCGATGACGACGCGGTGCGCCCGCCCGCCCTCCGCCGACCCGTCGTGGTACTTGCGGACGAGCGCGCCCACCCCGGCGGCCAGCTCCTCGACGAACGCGGCCCGGTCCGCCGCCGAGGCGAACACGACCTCCCCGTCCAGCGCGAAGGTGGCGAGCCGCTTGTCGGCCCGCGCCGCCCCGGTGATCAGCGCGCCCACGTCGCGGACCAGCCGCGCCGCGAGCGCCAGCAGCCAGCGCGCCGACAGCGCGTCGCGGTGCCGGCCGGGGTCGGGCTGCAGCGTCGCCAGCGCCAGCGGGGAGATGACGTAGGACGCCGCCGTCGCCCGCATCAGCCGCTCGGTCATGTTGCCCTTGCGGCGCTCGCCGACCAGCTCGACGAGACCGTGCCGCTCCAGTGTCCGCAGGTGGTAGTTGACCTTCTGCCGGGGCAGCCCCACCCGCGCGGCGAGGGCGGCCGCCGACATCGGCTCGCCGAGCTCGGCGAGCAGCCGCGCCCGCATGGGGTCCAGGGAGGCGGCCGCCGCCTCCGCGTCCTCGATCACCGTCACGTCCAGCATGCCCCCATCATGGCTACCGACAAATAGATTTGTCAAGACAGAGCTAGTTGTCGGAGAGTCCGGGTCATCGGCCGTCTCCCGGGTAATGGGCAGGCATGGTGACCGACCCGGTAGCCCCGTACGCCCCGCCGAAGGCCCTGCGCGACTACGCCTTCATCGCCGACGGCGAGCGCGGCGTGCTCGTCGGCCCGCACGGCGAGTACGCCTGGATGTGCTTCCCGCACTGGGAGTCGGCGCCCGCCTTCGCGGGCCTGCTCGGCGGGCCGGGCGGCTACCTCGTCCAGCCCGTGTCCGACCGGTTCGTCTGGGGCGGCTACTACGAGGACCGCGGGCTCATCTGGCGCAGCCGGTGGGTGACCGCCGAGGGGTCCATCGTCGAGTGCCGCGAGGCGCTGGCCCTGCCCGCCCGCCGCGACCGCGCCGTCCTGCTGCGCCGCTGCCGGGCGGTGCGCGGCCGCGCCCGGCTGCGCGCCCTGCTGGACGTGCGCGCCGGCGGCCCGCGGATGCGGAGCCCGCACCACCACGACCCGGACTGGACGGCCCGCAGCGGCGGCACCCGGATCCGCTGGCGCGGCGCCGACGAGGCCGTCGTGCGGGAGGGCCCGGACGGCGGCGCCCTCCTCGCCGCGACGTTCGACCTCGCCGAGGGCGAGACCCGCGACCTGGTGCTGGAACTCGCCGAGGACACCGCCGCCGGCCCGGCGCCGGCCCTGGACGCCGGCGCCCTGTGGGAGGCCACCGAACGGGACTGGCGGCAGGCCGTCCCCTCCTGCGACGACACCATCGCGCCCCGCGACGCCCGGCTGTCCTACGCCGTGCTGACCGGGCTGACCAGCCGGGCGGGCGGGATGGCCGCCGCGGCGACCACGGCGCTGCCCGAGCGCGCCGACGAGGGCCGCAACTTCGACTACCGCTACGCCTGGATCCGCGACCAGTGCCTCGCCGGCCAGGCCGTGGCCGCGCACGGCGGCCCGCCGCGGCTGCTGCGCGGCGCCGCCGGCTTCGCCACCGCCCGCATCCTGGCCGACGGCGGCCGGCTCCGGCCCGCCTACACCGTCACCGGCGACCCGGTGCCGCCGCAGCGCGACAGTGCCCTGCCCGGCTACCCCGGCGCCCGCGCCGTCACCGGCAACCGGGCGAGCGAACAGTGGCAGCTGGACGCCGTCGGCGAGTCGCTGCTGCTGCTCGCCACCGCCGCCGAGCACGACCGCGCCGAGCCCGCCGCCCGCGAGGCCGCCCGCATCGCCGCCGACGTGATCGGCCGCCGCTGGGGCGACCCCGGCGCCGGCATCTGGGAGACCGAGGACCGGCTCTGGACCCACTCCCGGCTGATCTGCGTCGCCGGGCTCCGGCAGGCCGCCCGCGTCCTCGGCGGCCCCGGCGAGTCCGCCTCCTGGAACGCCCTCGCCGACGCCATCCTCGCCGAGACCGCCCGGACCGCGCTCACCGCGGGCGGCCGGTGGAAGCGCGCCGCCGACGACGACCGCGTCGACGCCGCCCTGCTCGTCCCGCCGCTGCGCGGCGCCCTGCCCGCGGGCGACCCGCGCAGCGTCGCGACGCTCCAGGCCGTCCGCGACGAGCTCGTCCAGGAGGGCTTCGTCTACCGGTACCGGATCGGCGGCGAGCCCCTCGGCGTCGCCGAGGGGTCCTTCACCCTGTGCGGGTTCTTCCTCGCCCTCGCCGAGCACCGGCGGGGCGAGACCGCCCGCGCCCTCGGCACCTTCGAGCGGGCCCGGTCCGGCACGGCCACCAGCGGGCTGTTCTCCGAGGAGTACGACGTCGGGCAGCGGCAGCTGCGCGGCAACATCCCGCAGGCGTTCGTGCACGCCCAGCTGCTGGAGACCGCCACCCGCCTCGCCGGCCGGCCGGACCCGCGCTGAGCGCACCGTATCGAGAGCCCATCCGCGGGTATGCGTTCGGTCATGGCGATTTCGGCTGAGGACACCAGGCAGGGCGGAAGGCGGACCGGGCACGGGCGGGACGGGCGGGAGGCGCTGCGGCACGCGCTCGCCGCGCGGGTGGACGGCGAGGTCCGGTTCGACCCCGGGTCGCGCGCCGCGTACGCGCACGACTCGTCCAACTACCAGCAGCCCCCCATCGGGGTGGTGGTGCCGCGCGGCGTCGAGGCCGGCGCGGAGGCCGTCCGCGTCTGCGCCGAGCACGACGTCCCGGTCCTGTCGCGCGGCGGCGGGACGAGCCTCGCCGGGCAGTGCGTCAACACCGCCGTCGTGATCGACTGGTCGAAGTACTGCCGCAGCCTGGTCTCCCTCGACACCGGCGCGCGCCGCGCCGTCGTGGAGCCCGGCGCGTGCCTGGACGACCTGAACGAGGAGCTGTCCGGGCACGGCCTCATGGTCGGGCCCAAACCGTCCACGCACGACACCTGCACGATCGGCGGGATGATCGGCAACAACTCGTGCGGCGCGTCCGCGCAGGCGTACGGGAAGATGGTCGACTCCGTCGTCCGCCTGGAGGTGCTCACCTACGACGGCGTGCGCATGTGGGTGGGGGAGACCTCCGACGAGGAGTACGAGCGGATCCTCGCCGAAGGCGGGCGGCGCGCCGAGATCTACCGGGCGCTGCGCGGCCTGCGCGACGACGGCATGGAGCTGGTCCGCACCCGCTACCCCGACATCCCGCGCCGCGTGTCCGGCTACAACCTCGACTCGCTGCTGCCGGAGAAGAACTTCGACGTCGCCCGCGCGCTGGTCGGGTCAGAGTCGACGCTCGTCACGGTCCTGCACGCCGAGATCGAGCTCGTGCCCGTCCCGGCGCACCAGTCGCTCGCCGTCCTCGGCTACGACGACATCCCCGACGCCGGCGACGCCGTGCAGCGCATCCTGCCGTTCAGGCCCCTCGCCCTGGAGGGCATGGACGAGCGCCTCCTCGACCTCGCCAAGCAGGACCACCTCGCCGGGCCGCGCGTCGTGCGGGACATGCCGGACGGCGCCGGCTGGCTCATGATCCGGTTCGGCGGCGACACCAAGGACGAGGCCGACGGGCGCGCCCGCGCGCTCATCGAGCACATGGAGAACGGACCGAACCCGCCGCGGCACACCTTCGTCCGCGACCCGGCCGAGGAGGAGCTGCTGTGGCAGGTCCGCGAGGCCGGGCTCGGCGCCACCGCCTACCCGCCCGGCCGCCCCGACACCCACGAGGGCTGGGAGGACGCCGCCGTCCCGCCCGAGCGGCTCGGCGACTACCTGCGCGACTTCCGCGCCCTGATCCGCGAGTTCGGCTACGGGCCCGTCTCCCTCTACGGGCACTTCGGGCAGGGCTGCGTGCACACCCGCATCCCCTTCGACCTGGAGGACGAGCGGGGCACCGGGAACTACCGCCGGTTCATCGAGCGCGCCGCCCGCATGGTCGCCGGCTACGGCGGGTCGCTGTCGGGCGAGCACGGCGACGGCCAGTCCCGCGCCGAGCTGCTGCCGATCATGTTCGGCGACGAGGTGATCCGGCTGTTCGAGCGGTTCAAGGCGGTCTTCGACCCGGGGAACCGGATGAACCCCGGCAAGATCGTCCATCCGTACCGGCTGGACGACAACCTCGACCACCTCGCCTACGACCCCGCCGAGCCGCGGACGCACTTCGCCTTCCCCGACGACCACCACCGGTTCACCCACGCCGCCGCCCGCTGCGTCGGCATCGGCAAGTGCCGCGCCTCCTCCGGCGGCGTCATGTGCCCCAGCTACCGGGCGACGGGGGAGGAGGAGCACTCCACCCGCGGCCGCGCCCGCATCCTGATGGAGATGATGCGGGGCATGCCCGGCGACGAGGGGCGGGGGAACGGCATGCCGGACCCGTCGGTGCCGGGGCCCGGCGGCGCCGCCGTCATCACCGACGGGTGGCGGTCGGAGGACGTCCGCGACGCCCTCGACCTGTGCCTGGCGTGCAAGGGCTGCCGCAGCGACTGCCCCGTCAACGTGGACATGGCCACCTACAAGGCCGAGTTCCTCGCCCACCACTACAAGGGCCGCGTCCGCCCGGCCTCCCACTACACGATGGGCTGGCTGCCGCTGTGGGCGCGGCTCGCCGCGTTCGCGCCCGGCGCCGCCAACACCGCCCTGCGCCTGCCCGGCCTGAGCGGCGCCGCCAAGCGGATCGGCGGCATCGCCCCCCAGCGCGACATGCCCGAGTTCGCGCCCGAGCGGTTCACCGACTGGTTCAGGCGCCGCCCGGCACCGGACGGGCCGGGCGGCAGGCGGGTCGTGCTGTGGCCCGACACGTTCACCAACAACTTCCACCCGCACATCGGCAGGGCCGCCGTGCGCGTCCTGGAGGCGTCCGGGTACCGGATCGAGGTCCCGCCGGTCGCGCTGTGCTGCGGGCTGACGTGGATCTCCACCGGCCAGCTCGGCGTCGCCGCCCGCGTGCTGCGCCGCACCGTCCGCGCGCTCGCGCCCCGGCTGCGCGAGGGGGTGCCGGTCATCGGGCTCGAACCGTCCTGCACCGCCGTGTTCCGCGCCGACGCGCCCGAGCTGATGGAGCGCGACGCCATGGCGGACGACGTGAAGCGGCTCCGCGACCAGACCCGGACCCTCGCCGAGCTCCTGGACGAGCGCCAGGAGGAGGCCGGCGGCGCCTCGCCCCTCGCGGCCCACGACACCGTCGCCGGGCTCGACACCCCGAAGGTCCGCGCGATCGCGCAGCCGCACTGCCACCAGCACGCCATCATGGGGTTCGGCGCCGACCAGCGCGTCCTGTCCCGCGCGGGCGTGGAGGTGGAGACCCTCGACGTCGGCTGCTGCGGCCTCGCCGGGAACTTCGGGTTCGAACGCGGCCACTACGAGGTCTCCACCAAGATCGCCGAAGAGGGCGTGTGGCCCGCCGTCGCGGACGCCGGCCCCGGCACGGCCGTGCTCGCCGACGGGTTCTCCTGCCGCACCCAGATCGAGGCGGGGACCGCCGCCCGGCCCCGCCACCTCGCCGAACTGCTCGCCGAACTGCTCGCCGACCTCCTGCCCGGCGGCGCGGAGGGGCGTACGGACGGGCAGCGGTGAGCGCGGGCCAGCGCCGCCCCGGGCGTGTTGGCGCACCCGGGGCCCGGCCCTGTAGAAAGTCGTCATGAGCGAGGACGGGGACGCCGGCGTCGACGAGGTCACCTCGGCGATGCTGACCGCGTCGCGGCTGCTCGTCGCGATCTCCGTGCGGTCGCTGGCCGCCGTCGAGGGCGCCGTCACGCTGCCGCAGTTCCGGCTGCTCGTCGTGCTGTCGTCGCAGGGGCCGTCCAAGCTCGTGACGCTCGCCGGGCTGCTGGAGGTCAACCCCTCCACCGCGATGCGGATGGTGGACCGGCTAGCCGCCGCCGGGCTCGTCCGCCGCGAGGCCAGCCCCGAGAGCGGCCGCGAGGTCCGCATCCAGGTCACCGCCGCCGGACGCCGCATCGTCGACGACGTCACCGCCCGCCGCCGCGCCGAGATCGCCGGTGTCGTCTCCCGCATGCCCGCCGGGCAGCGGCGCGCCCTCGTCGCCGCCCTGCGCGCCTTCACCGAGGCCGGCGGCGAACCCCCGGCCACCGCCCTCGCCCAGCTCGGCTGGACCTGACCCCGCCCCCGCCGAGCCACCCATCCCGCCCGCCGGGCCGTCGAACCGCGCGGCCGCGACCTCCGTACTGCAGCCGTAACGCCCTTCACCCCGACCGAGAGGCGGTGCCCGGATGCCCCGACCCCGACGGGCCGCCGTACCCGCACCGGCTGCACCGGCCGCACCCGCACCAGCCTGGGCCGCCGTGACCGCGCCGGCCTGGGCCGCCGTGACCGCGCCGGCCTGGGCGGCCGTGACCGCGCCGGCCTGGGCGACTGTGCCCGCGCCGGCTCGGGCCGCCGTGGCCGCGCTGGCCGCGGCCCTGCTGCTGGGCGCCTGCCAGCCGGCCGCGCGGCAGGCCGCCGACGGCGCCGCGGTCGCGCCGTCCCCCGCCGACGAGGCCGCCGCCCAGTCCACCGTCACCACCGACTGGGGCCCCCTCGGCCCCGCCGACCGCGACGTGCTGGTGCGGCTCCGGCAGGCCGCGCTGTGGGAGATCCCCGTCGCCCGCCAGGCGCGGCGCCGCGCCGCCCGGCCCGCGACCCGCCGCGCGCTCACCGAGGTCGCCCGCCGGCACACCCGGCTCGACCTGCTGAACCGGCGGTTCGCCGGGCGGCTCAACGTCGCGCTGCCGGCCCGGCCCAGCCCCGAGCAGCAGAGCTGGATGTCGGAGATCACCGGCAAGTCCGGCAACGACTACGACCGGACCGCCGTCGCGCGGATGCGGATGGCGCAGGGCCTGCTGTTCGCCGAGCTCGGCGCCGTCCGCGCCGGCACCCGCAACACCCTCGTGCGGCGGTTCGCCGAGCAGGCGCAGCCGCTCGTCACCGAGCAGCTGCGGCAGCTGGAGACCACGGGGTTCGTCACCGGCGACACGCTGCCCGACCCGCCCGCCGTCACCGGGCCGCCGCCGCCCGCGCCGCCCGGCACGCGGGTCTCCCCGGCGCCCGCCGCGACGTCGCTGCTGTCCGGCGGAGGACGGTGACGCCTACCGCCCCAGCTCGTCCACCAGCGCGGTGAGGGCCGGGCCGAGCGGCGCGTCCAGCGTCACCCGGGCGTGCTCGTCGCCGCGCGTCGCGCCCCGGTTCACGATCGCCACCGGGACGCCGTGCCGCGCCGCGTGCCGGACGAACCGGTACCCCGACAGCACCGTCAGCGACGACCCGAGCACCAGCAGCGCGCCCGCGCCCTCGGTGAGCGCGTAGCACTCCCGCACCCGCGCGGGCGGCACGTTCTCCCCGAAGAAGATCACATCGGGCTTGAGTACGCCGCCGCACCGCTCGCAGCCCACGACCCGGAACGCCTCGATCTCCGCGTCCGCGACCACCGCGTCGCCGTCGGGGTTGATCGCGTCCGCGCGCGCCTCGAAGCCGGGGTTCGCGGCGCGCAGCCGGGCCTCCAGCCGCCCGCGCGGCGTCCGCTCCCCGCACGCCAGGCACACCACCCGGTCCAGCGCCCCGTGCAGCTCGACCACCCCGTCCGCGCCGGCCGCCTGCTGCAGCCCGTCGACGTTCTGCGTGATGATCCCCGCGAGCAGCCCGCGCCGCTGCAGCTCCGCCACCGCGCGGTGCCCCGCGTTCGGGCGCGCCGCCGCGATGTGCCGCCAGCCGAGGTGGCTGCGCGCCCAGTACCGGCGCCGCGCCGCCTCGCTCCCGGTGAACGCCTGGTAGGTCATCGGCTCCGCGCGGCGCCGGCGGCCCGTCTCGCCGCGGTAGTCCGGGATCCCCGACTCGGTGGACAGGCCCGCGCCGCTCAGCACCACCACCTCGCCGTCCGACACGAGATCGGCCAGCAGCGGCACCCCGCCCGCCGGCGCCGCGATCCCCGTTCCCGCCGTGCTCTCCACAACCCGCGTCACCCCTCCATGGTGCACGACCAGCACCAGTGAGGGACGAAACACCCGATACCGGTGTGGCGCGTGTCACCGGGGTGACAAAAATCGCCCGGAGAATGTGCACGGGCTGGCAAGTTCCGACGAACGCCGCCGCGCTAGCTTCCGAAGCCCCGCTTCTCCTCCGCGGGATCCCCCCGAACCGCGAGGTGAGCGGATGACCGCTGAGCACCCTGCCCAGGAATCCCGCGCCCAGGAATCCCGCGCCCAGGATTTGCGTGCCCAGGAATTGCGTGCCGAGGGATCCCGGGCCCAGGAATCCCCTGAAGGTCCGCGACACCGCGCCCGGCGAGTACCGACGGCCGGCCCCCGTGCCCAGGAATCCCGGGCCAGGGGATCACGGGACCGGCTGTACCGGGCCGGGGAACGCCGCGCTGGGGATTTCCGGGCCGACGGGACGCCCCGCGTCGTGGTGACCGGTTTCGGGGTGAAGAGCCCGGCCGGCGGCACCCCCGCGGAGGTCTTCGCGACCGTCCTCGCGGGCAAGTCGCAGGCCGTGCACGTCCCCGAGCTGCTGGAGGCCGGGACCGCGGTGTCGTTCGGCTGCCCCGCCCAGCCGCTGGACGAGGACCGCTACTTCAGCAGGGCCGAGCGGCGCCGCCTCGACCGGGTGACCAAGCTCGGCGTCGCCGCGGCCGACGACGCGGTGGCCGACGCCGGGCCCGGCTACGGCGGCGGCCCGGCCCGCCGCGGCGTCTACGTGGGGACGGCCGCCGCCGGGCTCGCCTCGACCGTCGCGCTCGGCGGCCACGAGCACGCCGGGACCCTGGACCGGGTGCCGGTCCCCGCCGTCCCGAAGACCATGCCGAACGCGACCGCCGCGAACGTGTCGATCCGGCACGGCTGCGAGGGCCCCTGCCTCACCTTCTCCACCGGCTGCGCCAGCGGCGCCACCGCGATCGGCGAGGCCGTCCTCGCCATCCGCGCCGGGCGGATCGACGCGGCCGTCGCCGGCGGCGCCGACGCGATCCTCACCCCGTTCGCGATGGCCGCGTTCGCCCGCATCGGCACGCTCGCGCGCCGCGACCCCGACCCGCACGCCGCGGGCCGCCCGTTCGACGCCGACCGCGACGGGTTCGTGGTCGGCGAGGCCGCCGCGTTCCTCGCCCTGGAGCGCGCCGACCACGCCGCCGCGCGCGGCGCCCGCGTCTACGGGGAGGTCGCCGGCTACGGCTGCGCCGCCGACGCCGCGGACCTCCTGCAGCCCCGCCCGGACGGCGCGGTCGCCGCGCGCTGCATGGCCGCCGCGCTCGCCGACGCCGGGCTCGGCGCCGTCCGGATCGGGCACATCAGCGCCCACGCGACCGGCACCCGCGCCAACGACGCCGCCGAGGCGCTCGCGATCGGCCGCTGCTTCGGCCGCCGCACCCCGCCGGTCACCGCGACCAAGGGCGTCACCGGGCACATCCTCGGCGCCGGCGGCGCGCTGCAGGCGATGGTCGCGCTGCTCAGCGCGGCCGACGGCCTCGTCCCGCCGACCGCCGGCTTCGCCGCCCCCGACGCCGGCACCGCCCTGCTCGACATCGTCCACGGCGAGGTGCGGACGATCGCGCCGGCCGCGCCCGCGCTGTCGAACTCGTTCGGGTTCGGCGGGCACGACGCGACGCTCGTCCTGATCCCCGCCTGAGCGGGCGGTTCAGCGGCCCGGGTTCTCCAGCTGGAAGAAGTTGCTCTGCGAGCCGTCCTTCTTGTGCTCCTGGAAGAGGAAGTTCAGTTCGCGCTCGTCGAACGTGGTGAACCAGTCGTCCCAGGAGATGTGCTCCAGGTTCTCCCCGCCGTAGCCGGGGAAGTCGAACAGGAGCCGGCCCGGCCGGCCGCCGTAGTCGCTGCCCGGCACGGTGGACGGCTCGGCGCCGCGCTCGTCCGCCCAGTCGCGGATCACCTCGTGGTCGGTGGTGACGAGGCTGCGGCCCGGCCGCTCCTCGTGCTCGCCCGGCGAGGCGATCTCCTGCTCGTAGCGGTGCTCACCCTGCACGGGACGGTGCTGCGACTCGCCCATCGCGATTACCCCCTTACGCGGACGGTTCTGACCTTTCGTCCGTCCTACCCGCCCATCCGCGGGTTAACGGGCCGCGGGGCGACGGCGCGCCCGGGGTGCCGCCGCGCCGGCCGCCGTTCACGGTGAGCAGCGCCCCCGCCGCGACCAGCAGCAGCCCGGCGCCGCCGGACACCAGCGGCAGCACGGTCGACAGGATCCGGATCTTCCCGGCGCCGTCGTCGGACCTCGCCTGCAGGGCGTGCCGCGACTCGGGGGTCATCCGCAGGGTGAAGTCGGCCACCACGAGCCGCCCCGGCCCCCGCCGGGGGCGCAGCTCCGACACGACCCGCTGCCGCTGGTCGACCGGCGCGCCCGTCCGCGGGTCCACCCAGTACGTGCCCTCGGCCCGGTAGTAGCGGTCCACCGGCACGGCCGGGGAGCCCGCGCCGCGGCCGAGCAGTTCGCCCGGCACGGCGGGCAGCTCCCCGGCCACCCTGGTCTCGGGGATGCGCACGACGAACCGGTAGGCGGGCGTCCCGCCGACCCGCTCCTCGCCGTCGAACACGGCCGGCCAGGTGCGCAGCGTCGCGGTGTCGAACAGCTCCAGGCCCTTCTTGCGGGCCTGGACCGGCCAGAACAGGCCCACCCCCGACTGCCGGACGGCGGTGTCGCCGTCGACCGCCGCGCCGCAGCAGTCCCGCAGCTCGCCGGTGCGGCGGTCGAACGCGTACCGCTGCCTCTGCAGCTCGATCGTGGTGCCGCGCCCCACGTCCTGGACGACGGTCGTGGAGTCCCACACGGCGACTCCGCCGGAGGCCGAGCCGGGATCGCCGCGGACGGTGTTGGTCGCCACGACCGTCGCGCCCGTCCGCGGCGTCGCCGTGGTGGCGTCGAAGTAGGCGGCGTTCTCGGCCCGCAGCCGGGTCACCTGGTACACGTCCGCCGGCGCGCCGATCAGCGTCGGCGCCACGTAGAAGCGGACGAGGACGCCGGCGGCCAGCAGGAACGCGCCGAGCCCGATGAGGGACGCACCGATGATCCGTCGCATGGCGGCCTCCGGCCCGCGGCCGCGGTCGCGGACTACGCGTGGTCTTCCATCTTCCTGGGAGTGTCCCCCAGCGCCGTCCGGAAGGAAATGGGAACGGTGAGGTGCAGTTAACGCGCGGGTGACGCGGGTGATCCATCCGGGAAATACGGACCGCCGAGCATCGGGGTTCATGGGAGCCGACAGCAGACAGGGCAAGCGGCTGGTCGTGGCCGGGCACGGACCGGCCGCGCACCGCCTCGTGGAGGCCCTGCGCGAGCGCGACGCAGCCGGGGCCTGGACCGTCACCGTCATCGGGGAGGAGCCCCGCGCCGCCTACGACCGGGTGGCGCTGACGACGCACCTGGAGGGCGCCGACCTCGCCTACCCGGCGCACGGCGGCGGGGTCGCCGTCCGCCTCGGCGAGCGCGTCACCGGCATCGACCGCGCCGCCCGCGCCGTCACCACCTCGGCCGGGCGCCGCGTCGCCTACGACGCGCTCGTCCTGGCCACCGGCTCGGCGCCGTTCGTGCCGCCGGTGCCCGGCGCGGACCTGCCCGGCGTGTTCGTGTACCGCACGATCGACGACCTGGACGCCATCCGCGAGTACGCGCGGGGCAGGGGCACCGGCGCGGTCGTCGGCGGGGGGCTGCTCGGCCTGGAGGCGGCCCGCGCCCTGCAGGGCCTCGGGCTGCGCAGCGCCGTCGTGGAGGTCGCGCCCTGGCTGATGCCGCGCCAGCTGGACGAGGGCGGCGGCGCGATGCTGCGCCGCCACATCGAGGGCCTCGGCATCGCCGTCCGCACCGGCGTCCCGATCCGCGCCCTGGAGGCCGGGGACGACGGGGCCGTCCGCCGTATCGTGCTCGACGGCGGCGAGCCGGTCGAGGCGGAGGTCGCGGTGTTCTCCGCCGGCATCCGCCCGCGCGACGAGCTGGCGCGCGGCTGCGGCCTGCCGGTGGGGGAGCGCGGCGGCATCGTGGTCGACGAGACCTGCCGCACCGCCGACCCCGCCGTCTGGGCGATCGGCGAGTGCGCCCTCGTGGGCGGCACCGTGTACGGGCTGGTCGGGCCGTGCTTCTCCATGGCCGAGGTCGTCGCCGACCGGCTCCTGTCGGACGCGAGCACCGCCGTGTTCGAGGGCGCCGACATGTCGACGAAGCTCAAGCTGATGGGCGTGGACGTCGCCAGCTTCGGCGACCCGCTGGCCGGCTCCGGACCGGGCGCGCTCGGCGTCACCTACACCGACCCCGTCGCCGGCGTCTACAAGAGGCTCGTCGTCAGCGACGACGCCCAGACCCTCCTCGGCGGCGTCCTGGTCGGCGACGCCGAGTCCTACGGAACCCTCCGCGCCCACGTGGGCGGGAGCCTGCCGGGCGCGCCCGAGCAGATGCTGTTCGGCGGAACCGAGGAGGCCGGCGGCGACCTGCCCGGCTCGACCGTCATCTGCTCCTGCAACAACGTCACCGCCGAGGGCATCCGCCGCGCGATCTCCGAGCACTCCCTGACGGACGTGCCCGGCGTCAAGGAGTGCACCCGCGCAGGGACGAGCTGCGGAAGCTGCGTCCCCCTGGTGAAGCGCATCCTGGACGCCGAGCTGACGGCCGCCGGGATCGAGGTCGGTAAGGCGATCTGCGAGCACTTCGACTACAGCCGCGCCGAGCTGTTCGACATCATCCGCGCCGGGGAGGTCACCAGCTTCACCCGGCTCGTCGAGGAGCACGGGACGGGACGCGGCTGCGACATCTGCCGGCCCGCCGTCGCCTCCATCCTGGCCAGCCTCGGCAACGGCCACATCCTGGAGGGCGAGCAGGCCGCCCTGCAGGACACCAACGACCACTTCCTCGCCAACCTGCAGAAGAACGGCACCTACTCGGTCGTGCCGCGCGTCCCCGGCGGCGAGATCACCCCCGACAAGCTCATCGTGATCGGCGAGGTCGCCCGCGACTTCGGCCTCTACACCAAGATCACCGGCGGGCAGCGGATCGACCTGTTCGGCGCCCGCGTCGAGCAGCTCCCCGAGATCTGGCGGCGGCTCGTCGACGCCGGGTTCGAGTCCGGCCACGCCTACGGCAAGGCGCTGCGCACGGTGAAGTCGTGCGTCGGGTCGACCTGGTGCCGCTACGGCGTCCAGGACTCGGCCGCCATGGCGATCCGCCTGGAGCTGCGGTACCGGGGGCTGCGCGCCCCGCACAAGCTGAAGTCGGCCGTGTCCGGCTGCGCCCGCGAGTGCGCCGAGGCGCAGAGCAAGGACTTCGGCGTCATCGCCACCGAGAACGGCTGGAACCTCTACCTCGCCGGGAACGGCGGCATGCGGCCCCGGCACGCCGACCTGTTCGCCACCGACCTCACCGGCGACGAGCTGATCCGCTGCATCGACCGGTTCCTGATGTTCTACATCCGCACCGCCGACCGGCTGCAGCGCACCGCGAGCTGGCTGGAGTCCCTCGACGGCGGCCTGGACTACCTCCGCGAGGTCATCGTGGACGACCGGCTCGGCATCTGCGCCGACCTCGACGCCGCCATGGAGCGCCACGTCGCGTCCTACTCCGACGAATGGCGCGACACCCTCGACGACCCCGGGCGGCTCCGCCGGTTCGTGTCCTTCGTCAACGCCCCGCGCACCCCGGACCCGAGCATCGGGTTCGCGGTCGAGCGCGACCAGATCAAGCCGCTGCCGCTGGAGGTGAAGCGATGAGCGCCGCAACGGGCGTCGTCGTCGTGGGGAACGGCATGGCGGGGTCCCGGTTCGTCACCGAGCTGCGCGCCCGCGACACCGCGACGCCCGTCACCGTGTTCGGCGCGGAGACGCAGCGGCCCTACAACCGGGTGCTGCTGTCCAACGTCCTCGCCGGGGTGACGCGGCCCGACCACATCAGCCTGGTCGACGCCGCCTGGTACGCCGCCCACGGCGTGGACGCCCGCCTCGGCGTCGAGGTCACCCGCGTCGACCGGGCGGCGAAGACCGTGCACGCCTCCGACGGGACGGCGGTGCCCTACGGGACGCTGGTCCTCGCGACCGGCAGCACCGCGTTCATCCCGCCGATGCCGGGCCTGCGCGACGGCCTGCCCGAAGGCGCCCTGGTGTTCCGCACCCTGGACGACTGCCGCCGCATCACCGAGCTGGCCGCGTCGGCGCGCCGCGCGGTCGTCGTCGGCGGCGGCCTCCTCGGCATCGAGGCGGCGCGCGGGCTGGCGGGCCGCGGCCTGGACGTCACCGTCCTGCACCTGGCCGGGCACCTCATGGAACGCCAGCTCGACCCGGCCGCCGGCAGGGTCCTGGCCCGCACCCTCGCCGCGCTCGGCATCGGGACGCGGCTGCAGGCCGACGTCACCGCCCTGCGCACCGCCGGCGGCGCCGTCACCGGCGTCGAACTGGCCCGTCCCGGGGGCGGGACGGAGGTCGTCGGCGCCGACCTGGTCATCCTGTCCTGCGGCGTGCGCCCCGAGGTGGCGCTGGCGCGGGAGGCGGGCCTGGCGATCGGCCGCGCCGTGGTCGTGGACGACGAGCTGCGGTCGGTCACCGACCCGTCCGTCCGCGCCATCGGCGAGTGCGCCGAGCACCGCGACGAGGTGTACGGGCTCGTCGCGCCCGCCTGGGAGCAGGCCGGCGTGCTCGCCGGGCTGCTCGCCGGCACCGACCCCGCCGCCCGCTTCACCGGCGCCCGGCAGATCACCCGGCTCAAGGCCGCCGGGATCGAGCTCGCGTCGATGGGGGAGACGCACTTCGGCGACGACGACGAGGACGTGGAGGTCGTCCGGTTCACCGACGCCGCGCGCGGCACCTACAAGAAGGCGGTGATCCGGGAGGGGCGGCTGATCGGCGCGATCCTGCTCGGCGAGACCTCCGCCGCCGGGACCCTCACCCGGCTCTACGACCGCGCCGGGCCGCTGCCCGCCGAACGCCTCGGCCTGCTGTTCCCCGGCATGGGGCGCGCGGGCGCGGCCGGGGAACCGGCCGAGTCGCCGGTGCGGATGCCGGACGCCGCCACCGTCTGCCAGTGCAACAATGTCAGCAAGGGGGAGATCCGCGCCTGCTGGCAGGCCGGTGCCCGCACCGCCGCCGGCGTCGCCCGCGCGACCCGCGCCGGGACCGGCTGCGGCGGCTGCCGTGACACCGTCGAGGGCATCCTCGCCTGGCTGGACGGCCAGGACTCCGCCGACGTCGCCTGAACCCCCGGCCCGGACCCCCGGCCCGAACCCCGCTTCTCCGGGGGGCCGGGGACGGCGGGTAGGCTCCGCCGCATGCTGGACGGACGGCCGCTGATCGACGCGCACGTGCACACCGCCCGGCTGCCGACCCTGCCCGCGGCATGGCGGCAGTGGGCCGAGGAGTTCGGCGCGTCCCACCCGTGGCAGGACCTCTACGACGCCGACGGGACCCTCGTCCCCGAGCGGGTCGACGCCTACTTCGAGGACGAGGGCGTCGACATCGCCCTGCTGCTGTGCGAGTACAGCCCGAAGACGACCGGCACGCAGCCCATCGAGGACCTCCAGCCGCTCCTCAAGCACAACCCGCGCCGCTTCAAGCCGATCGCCAACGTCAACCCGCACCTGCACTACCCGATCGACGCCGAGGTCGCGCGGCAGCTGGAGTTCGGCGCCGCCGCCCTGAAACTGCACCCCGTGCACGGCGGGTTCAGCGTCGCCGACCCCGAGCTGTACCCCGCCTACCAGGTGTGCCGCGACGCGGGCGTGCCCGTCGTCGTGCACTGCGGCACCAGCTCCTTCCCCGGCTCGGCCAACCGGTACGCCGACCCGACGCCGATCGACGACGTCCTGCGGCTGTTCCCCGGCCTGACGTTCGTCCTGGCGCACGGCGGGCGCGGCTGGTGGTACGACGCCGCCGCGTTCCTCGCCCTGTCGCGCGAGGAGGTGTGGATCGAGCTGTCCGGGCTGCCGCCGCGCCGGCTCCCCGAGTACTACGCCCGGCACGACCTGCGCCGCCTCGCCTGCAAGTTCATCTTCGGCACCGACTGGCCCGGAGTGCCCGGCGTCGCCCGCAACGCCCGCGCCATCGCCGGCCTCGGGCTGGACGAGGAGACGCTCGCCCTCGTCCTCGGCGGCAACGCCCTCCGCGTCTACCGGGGCCTGGCCCTCTGAGCCGTCCGCCCGACCCGTCCGTTTCATCCTTGTACCTGCAGGAAAGGACTGTTCCATGACCGACCCCGGTCCGTTCACCGAGGACGTCGTGCGGCAGATCATGCGCCACATGAACGACGACCACGCCGCCGACTGCCTCACCATCTGCCGGGCGCTCGGCGGCCGGCCCGGCGCGACCGCCGCCCGGATGACCGGCCTGGACGCCGACGGGATCGAGTTCGCCGTCGCCGACGGCGGCGTGGAGCACCCCGTCCGGATCCCGTTCGGCGCGCGGCTCACCGAGCGCCCGCAGGTGCGGCACGAGGTCGTCCGGATGACCGAGGAGGCGCGCGCCGCGCTCAGCGGCTGACCGGCGGGGACTGGACGTTCCCGACGCCGTGTCGGTAACGTGGCCGGCATGGCGTCGGAGAACGAGGCTTCCCACGGGGCCTTCTCAGCGCGGCTGCGCGCCGCGACGTGGGACGACCACGGCGACAACGAGAGCTCGCCCTACATGAGCGCGCTGGTCGAGGGCCGCCTCGCCCGCGACGAGTACGCGGTCCTGGTCGCGCAGCTCCACCCGGTCTACGACCTGCTGGAGGAGGCCGCCGACCGGATGGCCGCCGATCCCGTCGCCGGCCGCTTCGACCTGGCCGGGCTGCGCCGCCGCGGCGCGCTGGAGGCCGACCTCGGCTACTTCTACGGGCCCCGCTGGCGCGCCCGGATCGAGCCGAACGCCGCCACCGCGCGGTACTGCGACCGGCTCCGCGAGGTCTGCTTCGGCTGGCCCGGCGGCTTCGTGGCCCACCACTACACCCGCTACCTCGGCGACCTGTCCGGCGGCCAGTACATCGGCCGCCAGGTCCGGCGGGCCCTCGGCCTGTCCGCCGGCGACGACGGCGCGGCCTTCTACCGGTTCCCGGGCAAGCCCAAGGACTACAAGGACCGCTACCGCGTGCTGCTCGACACCGCGCCGTGGGACGCCGCCGAGCAGGCCCGCGTCATCGACGAGGTCAGGGCCGCCTACCGGCTCAACGCCGCCGTCACCGCCGAACTCGGGGAGCACGTCCGTCCCAGCGCCGCCTGACACGTCCGAACCTCCGCCGGGCCGGTTTTCGGACGGGCCGTAAAGGGGGCAGCGGTTTGGCGGACGGGGACGCGGAGATCCGGTAGGCAGCCGAGGGGCCCGCCGCGGGCTCCCGACCCCCACCGGAGGCCCGACATGCTCGCGATCGTCGCCGCGATCGTCTTCGCCCTCGCCCTGCTGTTCGACCTGGCCGACGTGTCCTCGGACGCCATCAACAACGGGACGCTGACCGTCCTCGGCCTGCTGCTCATCTCGCTGCACTTCGCCGGCGTCGGCACCGGCACGAACTGGCGGCCCCGCCGCCGCGGCCGCCGCTGATCACGCGGTGCGGGAGAAGCGGACCCGGCGCCGCGCCGGGTCCGCCTCCTCCAGCCGCACCTTGACCTGCTCGCCGAGCGGGAGGTCCGCGCCCTCGCAGCGGCCGAACACCGGCGGCGCCACCAGCTGGACGCGCCCGCCGGTGCGGTCGCCGTTCACGTCCACCACCACCGCGTCGAAGACGTCCCCGACGTGGTCGCGCAGCAGCAGCGCCTCGACCAGGTCGACGCAGGCGTGGTCGACGTCCGCGGCGCGGCGCAGCGCGCGCTGCATCACCTCCGGCAGCCCCGGCAGCGCCTCCCGCGCCCACCCCGGCACCGGGCGGCCCGCCGCCAGCGCCAGGCACACCTCGGTCGCGTACCGGTCCGCCAGCCGCCGGATCGGCGCGGTCACGTGCGCGTACGGGGCGGCGACGGCGGCGTGCACCGGCTGCTCCGGCCGCGCCCCGTCGAACGCCGTGTAGCCCGCTCCGCGCATCAGCCCGGCCGCGTCGTGCAGGAACGCGGCGTGCCGGGGCAGGGCCGGGTCGAGGGCGCGGACGATGTCGCCGTAGGAGGCGCCGGCCGGCCAGGCGACGCCGAGCGCGCGGGCCGCGAGCCGCAGCCGCGCCTCCGCCTCGGCGGGCGCGGGCGGCATCGTGCGCAGCAGCCCGACCCCGCCGTCCAGCATCAGCCGGGCCGCCGCCCGCCCGGTCAGCAGCGAGATCTGCGCGTTCCACGCCTCGGTCGCGAGGTCGCCGCGCAGCTTCAGCGCCCAGCCGCCGCCGGCGTGCACGACCTCCTGCTCGGGCAGCGGCAGGCTGACCCCGCCGCGCGCCGCCTCCGCCGCGATGAGCCGCTCGCCGATCTCGCCGAGCAGCGCGATCCGCGGATCCCCGCCCCCGTGCCGGCCGGTGCCCTGCCGGCCGGTGCCGCGCCGGCCGCTGTCGTGCCGGCCGGCCCCGGGGCGGCCCGCGCCGTCGTGCCGGGCGGTGGCGTAGTCGAGGCGGGCGCGGCTGCGGACGAGGGCGCGGCGCACGTCGACGCCGGTGATCCGCCCGGCGTCGTCGACGTCGATCGTCCACGCGACGGCCGGGCGGTCGCGGCCCGGCAGCAGGCTCGCCGTCCCCTCCGACATCGGGCGCGGGTGCAGCGGGGAGCTGGCGTCCGGCAGGTAGAGGGTGACGCCGCGCGCGCGGGCCTCGGCGTCGAGCGCGCCGCCGGGCCGCACGAACCCGGCCACGTCCGCGATCGCGTACCGGACGCGGTGCCCGGTGCCGCGCCGCTCCAGGTGCATCGCCTGGTCCAGGTCCATCGAGCCCGGCGGGTCGAGGGTGAAGAAGGGGACCCCGCGCAGGTCGGCCCGGCCGTCGCCGAGCGCCGGGGGCGCGGCGGCCTCGGCGAGGACGGCGGGCGGGAACCGGCCGGGCACCGAGTACTCGGCGCGGATCCGGTGCAGCCCCGCGCGGACCTCGGCGTCGGCCTCGGCGGTACGCAGTCGCAGCGGTCGGCGCGGCACAGAACCGAGCGTACGGGACGGAACCCCCGAACCGATCGGAATCTACAATGTAAAGGCGCCGGCCGGCCCGGCCCCGCCGGACCCGCCCTCCGGGGTCCGCGCGAACGCCCGCAGCCCCGCCGGATCCAGCACGGTCAGCCGGCGCCGGCCGGTGCGGACCAGCCCCTCCTCCCGCAGGACCGCCAGGGCCCGCGCGACCGTCTCCCGGGAGGCGTCCATCCAGCTGCCGAGCTCCTCCTGCGACAGCGGCGGCCCGATCGCGACCTCGCCGCCGGGGCCCGCCGGGACGTGCCGGGCCGACATCTCCGCGAGCCCCGCGAGCAGGATCGCCAGCCGCCGCGGGCCCTGCGCCGACACGTGCGCCCGCAGCCGCCGGTCCGCGTCGTCCAGGCGCCGCACGAACGTGCCGCTGACCAGCATCCACACCCGCGGATGCGCGTCCAGGAAGGCGGTGAACCGGGCCGCCGGCACCAGCAGCGCCCGGAGCTCGTCGAGCGCCTGCACGGTCGCCGACCGCTCACGCCGCCCGAGCACCGCGCTCTCGCACACCAGGTCGCCCGGCCCCCGCACGGCCAGCACCACCGAGTGCCCCTCCGCGCTGGAGGCGACGACCTTCGCCCAGCCCGACTCGATGACGATGATGTGGTCGGAGTCGTCGCCCTGGTAGCACAGGGGCGCCCGCGGCCGGTAGGCGCGCGCCCGCCCCGCGGCCCGCAGCGCGGCGCGCTCGGGGTCGTCCAGCGCATCCCAGAACCCCGCGGCGGCGCCGCCGCGGGTCGTGGTCCGCTCGCTCACGCGCTCGCTCACCGCACGTCCGTTCCGGTCCGGGACCGCGTGAACCGGCACCCGCGGCGCATGGGGGGAGTGGGGCGGTGAGGCCCAGTGCCGCGGGTACCGGTCGTCTGCACGCGTCTCTGCACGCCTCCAGGAGAACCCGTCACCGCCTCGGATGCTGCCCGCCGGGGAACGCCCTGTCTGCGTCCTATGACACTTTTGGCGAAAATTGCAGTGAAATCGCGGTGCTCATCGCGCGAGGGCGTTCAGCAGGCGGTTGACGGGGCTGCCGAGATTCCACGTGTCGGCCAGCTCGACGAGGGCCGCGGCGTCGCGCGGCCGCGCGGGCAGCCGGTCGTCCAGCCCCGCCAGCTCCGGCGCGTCGATGCCGGTGACCACCCGCACCACCGTCTCGGCGGCGGCCAGGTACCCGCGCGCCGCCTCCATCCGGCGGCGGGCGCCCGCCGGGAAGCCCTCGTCGGTGCCCGCCTCCAGCGCCGCGAGGATGCCCTCCACCGACCCGAACCGGGTGACGAGCGCGGCGGCCGTCTTGTCGCCGACGCCGGGCACCCCGGGCAGGCCGTCGCTCGGGTCGCCGCGCAGCGTCGCGTAGTCGCCGTAGCCGCGGCCGGGGATGCCGTACTTGGCCGCGATCTCCTTCTCGCCCATGATCTGCAGGTTCCGGATGCCGCGCGCGGTGTACAGGACGGCGACCGGGCCGCGGTCGTCGACGAGCTGGAACAGGTCGCGGTCGCCGGTCACGATGTCGACCGGCCCGGCGGCGGCGCCGCGCACCGCGAGCGTCCCGATCACGTCGTCGGCCTCGTAGCCGGGGACGCCGGCGCGCGCGAGCCCGACCGCGTCCAGCACCGCGTCGATCACCGGGAGCTGCGCCTCCAGCGCGTCCGGGGTCTGGTCGCCGCCGTCCGCGGCCACCCGGTGCGCCTTGTAGGACGGCAGCGCCGCCACCCGGAACGCCGGCCGCCAGTCGGCGTCCATGCAGCAGACCAGCCGGTCGGGCGACCGGTCCGCGACGAGGCGCGCGATCATGTCGATGAGCCCGCGCACCGCGTTCACCGGCGTCCCGTCGGGGGCCGTCACCGACTCGGGCACCCCGTAGAAGGCGCGGAAGTACAGCGAGGGCGTGTCCAGCAGCATCAACCCGCTCATGGGCAGACATGCTCCCACGCGGGTCCGACGGCGCGCGGCACCGCCGCTCCTGGGATCCTGGTACCGGCCATCGGACAGGACCGAAGAAGGGAGACGGGTGTGACAACGGAGTTGTATCCGCCGGAGCGCATCGGGCGGGTGCGGGAGGCGACGGCGAAGGCGGGCCTCGGCGCGGTGCTGCTGACGCCCGGCCCGGACCTGCGCTACGTCACCGGCTACGACGCGCTGCCGCTGGAGCGCCTCACATGCCTGGCGGTGCCCGCCGAGGGGGAGCCGTTCCTGGTCGTCCCCCGGCTGGAGCTGCCCGCCGCGCGGGAGTCGCCGGCCGGGGCGCTCGGCGTCGAGCTGGTGCCCTGGGACGAGACCGACGACCCGTTCGCGCTCACCGCCGCCCGGCTCCCCGCCGGCATCGCGGAGGTCGGCGTCGCCGACCGGATGTGGGCGGTCATGGCGCTGCGGTTCCGCGCCGCGCTGCCCGGCGCCGAGCAGGTCGCGGCCGGGTCGGTGCTGCGCGAGCTGCGGATGCGCAAGTCCGCCGCCGAGGTCGCGGCGCTGCGCGAGGCGGGCGCGGCGATCGACCGTGTGCACCGGCTCGTGCCGGGGTTCCTCGCGGCGGGCCGCACCGAGCGGGAGGTCGGCCGCGACATCGCCGACGCGATCATCGCCGAGGGGCACGCCCGCGTCGACTTCGTCATCGTCGGGTCCGGCCCGAACGGCGCGAACCCGCACGCCGAGCTGTCGGACCGCGTCATCTCGCCGGGGGAGCCCGTCGTGGTCGACATCGGCGGGACGATGCCGAGCGGCTACTGCTCGGACTCCACCCGCAACTACTGCGTGGGCGAGGCGCCCGCCCGGTACCGCGACTACTACGCGGTGCTGGAGGAGGCGCAGCGCGCGTCGTGCGAGGCCGTCCGGCCGGGCGCCACCCCCGAGGCGGTGGACGCGGCGGGCCGCGACATCATCGCCGCGGCCGGGTACGGCGAGCACTTCTTCCACCGCACCGGGCACGGCATCGGCCTGGAGTCGCACGAGGACCCCTACATCGTCGCCGGCAACCGCGAGCCGCTGGAGCCGGGGATGGCGTTCTCCATCGAGCCGGGTATCTACCCCGGCCCGCACGGCGCCCGCATCGAGGACATCGTCGTGTGCACCGAGGACGGCTACGAGCCGATGAACGTCACCGAGCGGGGCCTGGTGACCGTGGGCTGATCCGCCCGGCACGGACGGCGCACGTGAGGGTGCGGACGGATTTTCGTCCGCACCCTCACGCCATTTCGGACAGGGCATATCAGGGGCGGAAACGGGTGGGTAACGATCTCTGCACCAAATGTGTCAGCGGGCACTGTGCTATTGCGGTCGGGGTAGTCCGCCATGTACCACCTAGATGCATTGTTACGCGGGGGTAAACCGGTTTCTTCCGTAGGGCGGTGAACCGCCTGCCGGGACGAGCCCGAGCCCTCCCCGAGCCGTGCCGTGCAGAAGAGGAGACGCCGTGGCAGAGGTCGACCTGACCAGCGTCGGGAAGGTCTATCCCGACGGCACGCGGGCCGTGACCGATCTGAGCCTCCACATCGCCGACGGGGAGTTCCTCGTCCTGGTCGGCCCCTCCGGCTGCGGCAAGACCACCGCGCTGCGCATGGTGGCCGGGCTGGAGGACATCTCCGAGGGCGAGGTCGTCATCGGCGGCCGCGTCGTCAACCGGGTCCCGGCCCGCGACCGCGACGTCGCGATGGTGTTCCAGAGCTACGCCCTCTACCCGCACCTGTCGGTGCGCGACAACATCGGCTTCGGGCTGTCGCTGCGCAAGATGCCGAAGGCCGAGATCCGCGCGAAGGTCGACCGCGCCGCGGAGATCCTCGGCCTCACCGACCACCTGTCGCGCAAGCCCCGCAACCTGTCGGGCGGGCAGCGGCAGCGCGTCGCGATGGGCCGCGCGATCGTCCGGGAGCCGCAGGCGTTCCTGATGGACGAGCCGCTGTCCAACCTCGACGCCAAGCTCCGCGTCCAGATGCGCGCCGAGATCGCCCGCATCCAGCGCGACCTCGGCGTCACCACGATCTACGTCACCCACGACCAGACCGAGGCGATGACGCTCGGCGACCGGGTCGCGGTGATGAAGAAGGGCGAACTGCAGCAGGTCGCGCCGCCGCAGGAGCTCTACGACCGGCCGGCCAACCTGTTCGTCGCCGGATTCATCGGCTCACCGGCCATGAACCTGATCCACGGCACGCTGTCCGGGGACGCGGCGAACCCGCGCCTGGAGATCGGCGGCCAGACCCTGGCGCTGCCGGCCGAGGTGCTGACCGAGCGCCCGGCCCTGGCGTCCCGCCTCGGGGGCGACGTCGTCGTCGGCGTCCGCCCCGAGGACATGGAGGACTCCGAGCTGGTGGAGGCGCCCGAGGGGTCCGGGCTGGACTCCACCGCCGACCTCGTGGAGGCGATGGGCTCGGACGTGCTGGTGCACTTCGCGATCGAGGCGTCCCAGGTCGTCACCGAGGACACCAGGGAACTCGCCCGCGACGCGGGGACCGACGTGCTGGGGCACCTGGAGAACCCCCGCACGGACCTGGTCGCGCGGTTCAGCCCGCGCACCCGCGTGAAGGTGGGCGATCCGGTGAAGATCCGCGTCGACACCGGCCGCCTGCACTTCTTCGATATCGAGTCCGGCGCGGCGATCTGGGGATCGCACGCCGCCGGTCCGCTCAGGGAGGATGAAGAATGAGGGTCAGCAGGCTGATGGGAGCCGCCGTCGCGGCGGGATTGCTCCTGTCCTCGGCCGCCGCGTGCGGCGGCGACGACGACGGCGGGAGCGACGGCTCCACCCCGGCCGGCGGGGGAGCGCTGAAGGGCACCACGATCGAGGTCGCGGCCAAGTGGACCGGCCAGGAGGAGGCCAACTTCCGCAAGGTGCTGCAGGCGTTCGAGCAGAAGACGGGGGCGAAGGTCAACTACGCCTCCACCGGTGAGAACACCGACGCCTACCTCGGCCCGCGGCTGGAGGCCGGCAACCCGCCGGACGTGGCGATCCTGCCGCAGCCCGGCCTCATGCAGCAGTACGCCGCGAAGGGGTCGCTGAAGCCGCTCGCCGCCGACGTCGTCGCGGAGGTCGGCACGAACTACTCGCCGTACTGGAAGGAGCTCGGCTCCGCCGACGGCAAGGCCTACGGCGTGATCGCCAAGGCCGCCTACAAGTCGATCCTGTGGTACCGGCCGCAGGCGTTCGACGAGGCCGGCGTGCAGCCGCCCGCGGCCTGGGCCGACCTGGTCAAGACCGCCGGCACGCTGCAGGACGCGGGCACCACCCCGTTCACCCTGGCCGCCGGCCCGCAGGACTCCTGGACGCTGACCGACTGGTTCGAGAACGTCTACCTGTCGCAGGCGGGCCCGGACAACTACGACAAGCTCGCCAAGCACGAGATCAAGTGGACCGACCCGACCGTCGGCAAGGCGCTGGAGACCCTCGCGCAGATCTGGGGCAAGCCCGACTTCCTGAACGGCGGCGTCGCCACCGCGACCAAGACCAAGTTCGACGAGTCGGTCACCCAGGTCTTCGGCCAGCAGAAGGCCGCGATGGTCTACGGCGGCGACTTCGCCGCCGCGAACATCTCCACCACCAAGTCCAAGGTCGGCACCGACGCCAAGGTGTTCGCGTTCCCGAAGGCCGGCGACACCGCCCCGGCGATCCTCGGCGGCGACGTCGCGGTCGCGATGAAGGACGGCAAGGGCGCGCAGGAGCTGATGAAGTTCCTCGCCTCCCCGGAGGCCGGCAAGGTCTGGGCCGGGCTCGGCGGCTACCTGACGCCGAACAAGAACGTCCCGCCGGACGCCTACTCCGACCCGATCGCCAAGCAGCTCATCACCCAGCTGCAGCAGTCCGGGGACGCCGCCCGCTACGACATGTCCGACCTGGCGCCCGCCGCGTTCGGCGCGACGCCCGGCAAGGGCGAGTGGGAGGCGCTGCGCCAGTTCGTGATGAAGCCGACCGACGTCAAGGGCGCGCAGGCCAAGCTGGAGGCCGAGGCCGCCAAGGCCTACAAGTAGGGCCGACGAGTAGGGAATCCCTGAATGAAGGCTCGGAATGAGGAGGTGCCGCCGGCCGTGACGGCCGGCGGCGCCGCCGCCGTCGACGTGCCGGTCGCCGGGCGGCCCGGCGGCCGCCGGGTCCGCGAGCGGCTGACCCCGCCGTCCTGGCTGGCCATGACGTTCCTGCTGCCGGCGCTGCTGCTGCTCGGCTTCCTGGTCGTCTACCCGATCGTCTACTCGGTGATCCGCAGTTTCTTCGACGCCTCGGGCGACGGCTTCGTCGGCGTCGACAACTACACCGGGATCTTCCAGGGGCACAACAACCTCGTCGCGGTGCGCAACACCGCCATCTGGGTCGTGGTGGCCCCGACCGTGACCACCATCGTCGGCCTGGTGTTCGCCGTCCTCACCGAGCGGATCCGGTGGTCGACGGCGTTCAAGATGGTCGTGTTCATGCCGATGGCGATCTCGTTCCTCGCCTCCGGCGTGATCTTCCGGCTGGTGTACCAGATGGACCCCGACCAGGGCGTCGCGAACGCGGCGATGGTCGCGATCCACGACACCTTCGCGCAGGACACCACCTACCCGGGCGCCGGCCCCCGCGGCGGCGGCGACGCCCTCGTGCGCGAGGACGCCGGCGCCGTCGTCACCACCAGGCCCTACCAGGCCGGGCAGAGCGCGCTCGTCCCGCTGCTGAAGGTCAAGCAGGAGTACCTGCCCAAGGACGCGAAACCGGCGGCGCGGCCGCCGGCGGCCAAGCCCGGCCAGCTGACGGGGACGGTCTGGTTCGACTTCACCAGGGGCGGCGGCGGGCAGCAGAACACGCCCAACGCCGGCGAGGCCGGGCTGCCCGGCATCAGGGTCGAGGCCGTCAAGGACGGCAAGGTGGTCGGAAAGGCCACCACGGAGGCCGACGGCACCTTCACGATGACGAAGGTCCCCGACGGCACGTACACGATCCGGCTGCCCGAGGACAACTTCACCGCCGCCTACCGCGGCGCGGAGTGGCTCGGCAGCACGCTGATCACCCCCGCGATCATCGGGTCGTACCTGTGGGTGTGGTCCGGGTTCGCGATGGTGCTGATCGCGGCCGGGCTCGCCGCGATCCCGCGCGACGCGCTGGAGGCGGCCCGGGTGGACGGCGCCACCGAGTGGCAGGTGTTCCGGCGGGTGACGATCCCGCTGCTCGCGCCCGTCCTGATGGTGGTGCTGGTGACGCTGGTCATCAACGTCATGAAGGTCTTCGACCTCGTCTACATCATCGGCGGCGGCGATCCGAACGCCAACGTGCTGGCGCTGCAGATGTGGACGGTGTCGTTCGGCGGCGGCAACGACCAGGGCGCCGGCAGCGCCATCGCGGTGCTGCTGTTCCTGCTGGTGCTGCCCGCCATGCTGTTCAACGTCCGGCGACTGCGGCAGGAGCGCACATGAGCACCGCGGAGAGGGCCGGGCAGGCGCCGCCGGCCGAGGGCGGCGACGGCGCGGCGGGCGGGGCCCGCCGCCGCCGGGGCGCCCGGCTCGGCGGGCGGTCCCGCGGGGGCGGCGGCGCGGCGGGGGGGGTGGTGGGAGCGGGGGTGAGGGGCGGGCCG